>CALZPS010000008.1 GCA_945827765.1 uncultured Lachnospiraceae bacterium
ATCTAGTACGGTCTCGTGGGCTCGGAGATGTGTATAAGAGACAGTTGCTGGACATTGAGCGGATGAACGGAACGGATTCGCATACTCTGGAGCTGCATGAGGATGATATCCTTCAGATTCATTTTGAAACGTTGAAGGGCGCTCTGTATATGGAAATCAAAGCGCCGGACGGAACCGTAATTTATCGCGGGAATGGGCAAGACCCCATCGATTTTACTGTAAACATTCCGCAAAGCGGTGTTTATACGGTTGTTGTTGAGGCGCGCCGGGCAAAAGGAGTCATTCATATTCAACGTGAGGAGTATTAACCATAGTGGCAGTATTAACCATATCATTAATGAGTTCACAAAGCGTGGAAGATGTGATACACTGAGAAAAAGACAAGGAGGAATGTCGTGTGTCGCTGATATATACGAAGAACAAAGAGTTTCATATTGATCTGCAGAAAGGGGATGTCGGCAGATATGTGATTTTGCCGGGAGACCCGGGACGATGCGAAATAATTGCCGCATATTTGGAAAATCCGAGAATAATTGCCCGGAAACGAGAGTTTACTACTTATGTGGGGGAATTGAACGGAGAAAAAGTATGTGTGACTTCGACCGGAATCGGCGGCCCGTCGGCGGTGATTGCCATGGAAGAACTGGTTCACTGTGGGGCGGATACCTTTATTCGGGTAGGAACTTCGGGCGGGATGCAGCCGCAGATATTGGGAGGCGATTTGGTCATCGCCACCGGAGCAATACGCGCGGAAGGAACGACGAGGGAATATGCACCGATTGAGTATCCCGCAGTACCGGATTATGAAGTGGTGCAGGCATTGAAGAAGGCAGCGGAAGAATTGAAGGCCCCGTTTCATATGGGAGTTGTGCACTGCAAGGACAATTTTTACGGACAGCACAGCCCGGAGACGATGCCGCAGTATGTATTGCTGAAAAATAACTGGGAGGCGTGGAAGGCCTGCGGGGCGCTTGCTTCGGAAATGGAGTCAGCATCGCTTTTTATCACCGCAGGTGTACGGCGCGTAAGGGCTGGAAGCGTATTGACAGTACTGGCAAATCAGACGAGACGTGAGTTGGAGCTGCCCGACGTGGAAGTATACGATACGGAATTGGCAGTAAAAACAGCGGTGCGGGCGATGGCGGAGCTGATTGAACAAGACAGAAAAAAAGCAGTGGAGTAAAAGAATATGGATGACAGAGAATTAATCAGGCTGGCCTATCAGGCACGGGCGTCAGCGCATGCTCCGTATTCCGGATTTCGTGTCGGCGCGGCATTGCTGACTAATTCGGGAAAAGTATATACCGGCTGCAATATCGAGAACGCCTCATATGGGGCGAGTAATTGTGCAGAGCGGACGGCATTTTTTAAGGCTGTTTCCGAAGGCGAGCGGGAGTTTCAGGCGATTGCGGTGGTCGGCGGGAAGGAAGAAATTACAGAGAGCTGTCCGCCATGCGGCATTTGTCGGCAGGTGATGATGGAGTTTTGTAATCCGGATACGTTTTATATTTTGTTCGAAGGGAAAGGGAAAATTATCTGTAAATATTTGCTGCGGGAGTTACTGCCGGAAGGATTCGGCGCGGGAAATCTTGCAAGATAGAAAAGCGTGTCACAAAGCAGAAAAAATGTGGGACATACTAATGGAAAAACAGGGAAGTACAATATAAAAAATGAGGAAACATGGTAATGGAATATCAGACATTGGATCATATTTTTAATCCGGTTTTTGATGAATATTGTGAAATCTTGATTTTAGGGTCTTTTCCGTCTGTGAAATCACGAGAAAATCAATTTTATTACGGACATCCGCAGAACCGTTTCTGGAAGGTACTTGCGGCGTTGACCGAGAGTGGGACACCTCAAACGATAGAAGAAAAGAAAACATTTCTGCTGCAAAACCATATCGCGATATGGGATGTCATTGCCAGATGCGATATTATCGGCTCCAGTGACAGTTCAATTAAAAATGTGATGCCGAATGATATGCGCGTGATATTGGAAAAAGCGCCGATTAAGCGGATATATGCAAACGGCGGCAAGTCATTTGAACTGTATATGAAGTATTGCTATCCGGTCTGTAAACGGGAGATTGTCAAGCTGCCG
Organism: uncultured Lachnospiraceae bacterium; assembly: GCA_945827765.1. Classification (GTDB taxonomy): domain Bacteria; phylum Bacillota; class Clostridia; order Lachnospirales; family Lachnospiraceae; genus Schaedlerella. Next base: position 2,104 of record CALZPS010000008.1, read on the forward strand.
TCCACCAGTCCGGCAAATGCGGCATTTGGCATGGAGAGGTTGTGTGCGGAATGGGGCAAGATTCTGAAATAACATGAGCGGATTGCGAATGTTTTCGTCGATTTTGGGAGTGCGAAGCACGAAGAAATCGACGTCAGGCTCATTTGTCGGGCACATCATAACATCATATCAGTGGGGAAATCCCCTTTATTTCCAACAGCGACAACGTAGATTTGATAAAATTACATTGACAAAAAAATAGCAAAGCTGTACAATACATTTAAATGAACGCGTTCATAAAAGGGGATTTCAATATGCCAAAACAGATTATCGATGTCAAAAATAAATTGTTTCATACCGCAAAAAATATTCTCCAAACAGAAGGTTATGCGGAGCTTTCCATGCGTAAGCTCGCAAAGGAATGTTCTATTGCGGTGGGAACGGTCTATAATTATGTACAAAACAAAGAAGAGCTGGTAGCGCTGGTCATCATGGAGGACTGGACACGTACACTTGATGAGATGCGCAGGGCAGCAGAGGAAAGCGCGGATGTGTCGGACGGAATGTGCGGAATTTACCGCGCATTGCTGGCATTTATTGAAGAATATCAGGATATCTGGGCGCAGTATTCTCAGATAGGAGGCTCGTCTAGTGTCATCGCTTCCCATCATCTGATGCTGCGGGGGCAGATAGCGGCACAGATACAAAGGTTGATGGAGCAATTTGGTCAATCACAGCTTTTGACGTTGACTCCACTGCTGGCGGAGACCGTGTTGGCGGCGGCCATGCAGCCTGATATGGATGAAAACCTTGTCCGTATGTTGACGGAAAGGCTTTTATAAAGTCAAGTTTCGCAGTGGCAGAACTTGACGCTACGACACAATTTACGCGGTAAATCGTGTCGGTGTCCGCGCTTTTTATGGAGCGAGGAACGAGCAAAACGAAAACAAAAAAGGAAAAGGAGAGAACAGACATGAGCAGCTACAAAGATTTAAGGATTGTGGACAATTTTTACCAGACATCGGCATTTTTCCCGATGCCTACGATTCTCGTCGGGACACTGACGGACGAGGGAAAGACAACATTCGGACCGTACTCGCTTTGCCAGCCGTACTATATTGCGGGTAAGGACTATTATGCGATGCTTCTTTGCTGCCGTAATTCATCCAATACGGCACAGAACATTTTAAAGCATAAGAAATGTACGCTGAATTTCATCTATGACGACCGGAAACTTTTTAAGGAGGCAGTTCGCATGGGATTCCCGGGAGATACGCCGGAAGAGAAAATGAAGGACTGCATTTATACGTTGGAGGATGGTATCCGTAAGGAGAACGACCCGAACGGCGTGTATCCTCAGGTCATTCAGGAGTGTTTTCAGGTGTTTGAGTGTACATGGGTGGACACACTGGACAATGCGCAGGATGATAAGCCAGGCGAACTGAATGGATATCCGGGACCATATCATGATTTCAACGGAATCACTTCTCAGTTCGGGGCGCATTTTATCTTGAGAGTAGAAAAAATATTGATGAAAGAAAAGCATTATAACGGCATTATCAATGGCGTGAAACCGAGAGATTTCCCGCGTGTGCCGGTGGACTATGGATATCGTGATTCTAAGAACTTCTGGTATACAAAGTTCCGCCGTCCGATACCGGAACTGCTGCCGGTGCGTGAGGGTAATCTGGATTCTGTAAAATATGCGGCAAACCGTATTGACCCGGATATCAAGTTTACGGATGAGGCATGTATGAAGATGATTAAAGTACCGCGTATTTTCCTGCCGACCGCACTGAAAGGCTGTGTGGATTGGGCGAAGGAACACGATGTGACATTAATTACCGCAGAGCATATGGACATTATCAATGATAAGCGTGCAAAAGAGAAGAACCGGTAAATGCAGACCGGTGGATAGTCGGGAAAATGAAAAGAGCCGGAAATCCGACAGATAGCTGTGGTCCGGCGCGAGAACATTTTTTGAGACAGTGATCATGCCGGTGTGACGGCAGAGAAAGGAGAACAGAATGAAAGTAGTATTGGCAGGAGCTTATGGAAAGCTTGGGAGTGATATTTTGAAAGCATTGCTGGCGGAAGGACACGAAGTGGTCGCAGCGGATATGATTGACCGCGAGGTGGAAGGCGTTGATAAAAGCGCATACAGTTACAAAAAACTGGATGTGACGGACGCGGAGAGCCTGAAAGGCTTATGTGACGGCGCGGACGCGGTGATTACGACGGTAGGGCTGACGGCGACCAGTGCGACTTTGACCAATTATGATATTGACTATCATGGGAATTTGAATCTGTTGAATGAGGCAAAGGCGGCAGGCGTAAAGAAATTCGTCTACATTTCTGTCATCAAGGCAGATAAAGCGCCGGATGTACCGATGCTGCACGCAAAATATCTGCTGGAAGAAGAATTAAAGAAGAGTGGTATCGATTATGTCATTCACCGTCCGACCGGATATTTCTATGATATCGTGAAAGTATTCCGCCCGATGATTGAGAACGGGAAAGTGACATTGCTCGGCAAAAAGCCGGTGCATGCAAATGTCATTGACACACCGGATTTTGCGGAATTCATTGTAAAACACATTGGTGATACGAATGTGACTTACAATGTGGGCGGAAAAGAGACATGGTCTTATGAGGAGATTGCCCGTATGTGCTTTGCGGCAGCAGGCAAGGAGCCGGTCATCAAACGTGCTCCGGCATGGTTGTTTGACGTGCTGGGAAGTCTGCCGAAGAACAAGAAGAACGGTAAGCAGGCAATCCTGAAATTCTCCAAATGGACGCTGACCGAGGAAATGGTGGGCGATACTACATACGGGGAGCATAGTTTCAAGCAGTACATTGAGGATAGTTTCAAAAAATAAAAATAAAAGATTTCCGCACAACGTAAGCTGAAAACGGGAGAAAGGAAGAAAACGAATATGTCTTGGAGTTTATTATTGATTTTTTATATTGTCAGCGCGATTTGCTGTTGTATCGGATTTAAAAAATATGTATATTTCCTGTCGGTCGGATATGGGTTTTCCGTTGCAGGACTTGGTATTGCCTATTTTGTGACGGCAATGGTCAACCATTATGAGTGGAATATCGTGATTTTGCTGCAATGTGTATTGTTTGTGGCATATGGAGCAAGACTTTCCGGCTTTTTGATTGCACGGGAGCTGAAAAACGGAAATTACCGCAAGGTTTTGCAGGAAGTGACGAAAGAGGACGAAAAGCCGATGCCGGTCTTTGTGAAGGCGGCAATCTGGGTTTGCGTTTCCGCGCTTTATGTGGTTCAGACCTGTCCTGTTTTTTATCGGTTGTACAATGGCGGCGGCAAGGAAGTGGTACTGCCGTTGATTGGTGCTGTCATCAGCTTGATCGGTCTTTTGCTGGAGGCAATGTCTGATAAGCAGAAAAGCGCTCAGAAAGCGGAAAATCCGAACATGGTTGCGACCAAAGGTCTGTTCCAGATGGTACGCTGCCCAAATTATTTCGGGGAAATTCTGTTCTGGACCGGCGTATTTGTGAGTGGCTTAAATGTACTGAGCGGAGCAGGACAGTGGATTGCGGCGGTGATTGGATATGTTCTGATTGTGATGATCATGTTCAACGGTGCGCAGCGGCTTGACAAGAGACAGGAGGCTCGCTACGGCAAAATGAAAGAATACCGCAGCTATGCAGATCATACTCCGCTGATCATCCCGTTGATCCCGCTGTACCATATTGGAAAATATAAATCAGATGAGAGATGACTCCCATCTGATATACGCCCCGCGAGGATGCGCCGAGATTCGGAGAAGTAAATGTCAGCGAAACTGACCCGGTCTACACTCCGTTTTGGTCGGCACGAAACAAGTGCCGCTGGCACTTAGTGACTCGCGCCAAGACTCGCAAGCGAGTCTTAATAAAGTGTTACAAAAGAGAGAGGGGGTACAAACATGAGTGTACCAATGGCAATCGTAGATTTTATCCCGGTGGGGCTGTTCCTGGCAGCAGCAGTCATTTTACAACGGGATTTGTATAATAAGATGAGTAAGGGTGCATTTGCATTATTTTCCGCAGGTACGATTACGGTGTTTGTGGCAGGGTGTTTTAAGGCAACGTGGAAATTGATCTATGCGCTGGGAATCTGTGACTTTGAGGTACTGAACAAGACCTTTTTCCCGATGCAGACGACGGGTTTTATCCTTGCGGCGTTGGGGATGATTGCCCTTTTGTGCCATAAACAGGGTAAAAATACAGCTTATGCGGTAGCGGCAGCGCCGGCAGTTTTTAAAGGTACTATGATTTTTGTGGTGTTGATGGTACTTGGCGTAGTCTGCTTAGACGGCGCGTTGATGGTCATCGCGGCACGCAGAAAGAAACCGGCAGCGCTTGTGCTGTATGTGATTTCCTTCGTGTTTATTATGGGAATGGGGTATCTTTCTTCGAAAGATTTTACAAACCCGATGATGAACTGGATCGGTGAGGGCGTCAATATTGTCGGCCAGGGGACATTTTTAATGGGGACATGGGTCCTGCATAAAAACGGGCTGGCAGAGGCGGACGCACTGCGCAAATAAGAAAGGGCTGTAACATGGTAGAGAAAACATTGCAAATACTACAAAAGCAGTTTCCTGTGACGCAGAAAGATGCGGGGACATATGATACGTTCATTCTCGAATTTTATAACACGATGCTGGACGAGACGGCGGAGAATTATAAGAACTACATGGAGCTTCTGGAAAAGGAAAAAGAGCGGATTGCCGATATTCCGGCGCACGATCTGGGAAAACACTGGTATGATCCCATCAAGCTGGCGGCAAGCGATTCCAAGAGAGCGAAAAAATGCGGGGAGCGGTTAGATAAGCAGTATCAGCGCGCACTGGAATTATATGTGCAAATGCTGAAAGATGCTCCTGCAGCAGCCCCGTCGGACAAAATGGCAAAATCATACGCTTATGTGGATGGTCTATTCAAGAACGGCGGGCCGTCTACGGATGCATTTGTCAAGGCAATCGGGGCGGAGAAAGCCCGGGATATGTTTGAGACGGTGATATTTGGAGTAAGGTAGAAAGAACATATCAGGTATAATCCTCTTGAATCTGCACATTCTAAGAACAATAAAAGAGGAAGGAGCGCCGGGTGTTCTGCCCGGCCGGATGATATGGAAGAGAATACAATCAAGCTGTTAAAAGAGTGCAGCTCAGGATGCAAGATGGCAGTCAAAAGCATTGCGCAGGTAAAAGAGTATGCAGAGAATGAAAAGCTCACCCGTGTGTTAGAGTCATATGATAAAAAACACAGGGAACTGGATGAAGAGGTCGCGGGGATGCTTGCGCAATATGGCAAAGAAGAGAAGGAACCGGCCATGATGGCAGAGGTGGGTTCATGGATGAAAATTGAGATGAAGATGCTCATGAATGCGGACGACACTCAGATTGCCAAGCTGATGATGGACGGATGTAATATGGGAATCCAGTCGGTCAGTGAATATGTGAACAAATATCACGACGCGTCGAAAGAAAGCGAGTCGGTCGCAAAGAAACTCATTAAAATCGAAGAAGATTTTATGAAGGAAATGAAAGAGTTTGTGTAAGTGGGAATGTACAAGAGAATATTGTGAGCAATACGAAGCGGGCGGCATAGGTGTCATCCGCTTTATTTGGGTTGCCGTGCATCCGAAAGGAGCTGCCGGCGGCAGATTATGTAGGTATAGAAAAATTTTGGAGAATGAAAGTCATGATAAATGTTTGCGAAACACTGGAATAGTATGCCGTAAAATGATATATCAGATAGAAGCAGGTTAGGATTTGGGCATGGCTTGCAGAATGGAGAAGAGAATATTTATGTTGAAAATATATTTTGGCGACATGGCGGATGTGATTTATAATACCTCGGTATATTTTAAAAACAGATATAGGAGAGAATGGATAACTGATCCAAACACAGTAAAGATGATTCGTGATGTGGACTCTTCAAAAGTACTGGGAAACGGGGCGATTGATAGTCCGGTGTTAGGGGTGATTTCACCGACAGAATTGTCAGGCGGAGTGAAAACTCTGATTTTGATTGATCATATTTCGGAAAAGGTTTTTAATGCATCAAATTGTGGAGACAATTGCGCAAAGTGGCTTTTGAAGATGGGGCGAGAGAAAGATATTACTGTGAATTTGCGGCATATCATGGATTTTGGCGATGAAGAATTTGAAATTTATATTATGAATACGGAAGAAATTGTTCGAAACATGGATGAACTGGTAAGAATAGCGGGAAGGTATGTGTAAAAATGAAAGGGAAAAAGCACATTATTGTACAGAATGCAAATGTCAAATACAATCGTGTTTATTGATGAGGGAAATGCTTTTGTAAAATCAACAGAGTTTGCATCTGAAATAAAAAAGACGGATAATTATTATGTGATCGTGACCAGAGAAAGCCTTGAGATATTGCCAATCAGTGTGGACGAGATTTACGGAATTCGCAGTTCGAAAAAGTATGGCGTGCTTGCACCGGTTTATCATGAGTTTTATCATATTTATGATGTCGGAAGATATGAAGAATATCCAATTCGACCGAGACGACTGATTGTAGAAGATACAAATTCGGGATATGAATTTTTTGCGGCGGTGTCTCCGAAAATTATGTGTGAAACTGCGTATGGAAAATCTAATATTTTTAATATCTTAAGTGAGAAAAAGATAGAAACACATACGTTAATTGTGGCAGACGGAGCTGCATTCGGCTCGCAGATGAATCGAATTGAGCGTTTCTTTAAAAACAATCCATTTTTACATTTGTATTTACCGGAGTCTTTTGAATGGGTATTATTGAAAGCGGGAATCATAAAAGGTTCAAAACTATCGTGCCTCTGATGACATTCGGGAGATTCTGTGCCTGATAATCATCCCTTACGATTACTAGATTTCCATCCTCATTCATCTCTTCCGTATAAGTCGTCTCGATATGATATTCCGCAAACCTATCCGGGTCCAATGTCGCCGATTCATATTGCTCTGCGTTTAATCTGATACGGATTACTTTTGCCCCTTCCAGTGTATACGTCCAATCCAGCAGAATGTATTTGAAAGCAGCAGTTGGAAAGTATTCTGATTCTCTTTCAGGTAATTCAGGATATCAGTCAGAATCCGGATATCAGAACGGTCGGATTCATTGCCAGAATCAAGGGATGAAGTGTCTAAGAAGGCACTTATCCCATTAAAAATATCCAGATACACATCTGACAGCAGTGCATAGATATCTGCGTAATTTGCGTAAAATGTGGAGCGGTTCAGACCTGCTTTCAGGCAAAGCTCTTTGATGGAAATGTTAGTGATGGATTTCTTTTTCATTAATTCCAGCAGAGCGGACTTAAGCGCTGCGCGGCTTTTGATGATTCGCATGTCCATGACAGATACCTCCTTTGTATGTCATAAATCAGTATATCACATGCAACGCCATTTTGGACGGAAAATATACAAAGTATTTTGAGATAACCGACACATGACGGAATCTGTTGATTGCAAATGAGTAAGAATCCTTTATACTAGAAGTAGAATCACTTTGTGAAAAAAAATAGCAAAAGTACAAAAAGACAGTAGAAGGAGAACGGACATGAGATTAGAAGGAAAAGTGGCAGTGGTAACAGGTGCATCCTCCGGTATGGGAAAAGCGATTGTAGAGCTTTTTGCCAAAGAAGGAGCAAACGTAGTGGCAGTAGCCAGAAGAAAAGAACGTCTGGAGGAGTTGGCGGCATCATTAAAAGATGCTCCGGGTGAGGTTGTAGTGTACGCAGGAGACATTTCTTCCAAAGAAGTTAATGAAGGCATGATTGACTGTGCAGTGGAGAAGTTCGGAAAACTGGATATCCTGATTAATAATGCCGGAATCATGGATGACATGAGCCCGATTGGTGATGCGACAGACGAGAAGTATGAGCAGGTGATGAAAGTCAACGTATACGGACCGATGACGGCGATGAGAAAGGCTGTCAATGTCATGAAAGCACAGGATACAAAAGGCAGTATTGTCAATGTGGCTTCCGTGGGTGGTATGCGCACTTGTGCCGGGGCGATTTACTGTGCATCCAAAGCGGCTTTGATTTCCATGACAAAGAACACTGCATACATGTATATGCCGGACGGAATTCGCTGCAATGCGATCGCGCCGGGCGGAATCGCAACCGAGATTTCCAGTTCTATGGGTATGCCGAATATGGCTGGTTATGGGCGTGTACAGACTGTACTGGGATGCTCCCCGGCACCGGGTACATCCGAAGAAATCGCTGCCGCAGCACTGTTTTTGGCGAGTGACGAAGCAAGCTATGTCAACGGCGTGATTCTGCCGGTGGATGGCGGCTGGATGGCAAGCTGATGTTGTCCTGACAGAGATAATGAGACGAAACACGTCTGGAGTAAATAAAGAGGGAATTTCATGCCGGAGATTTTTCCGGCTGAAATTCCCTCTTTTCAGGGTATGGCCCAATTGTTCCTATTGTCATTTCTTTTACTTGTTCAATTGGTTGTATTTCTCTGGGTGATTCGATATAATGAAATCAGCAGAAAAAACGGAATATCGTGAAGGAACAGGAAGAGTTACGGAGGTAAAATTGAACAGGAAAGCAGGTGGGGAAATGCTGCGGATAGCGGTCGTAGATGATGAGCGGGAATTTCAGAAACAGATGCGACAATATCTTGCCCGTTATGAGACAGAAGAGAATCAGAAATTTCAGGTTACAGAATTTTTGGATGGTCTGGATATTGCAGAGAATTATCAGGGACTATGGGACATCATTTTTATGGACATAAAAATGAAACATATGGATGGGATGGCGGCTGCACGTAAGATCAGGGAGTATGATTCCAATGTGATATTGATATTCATTACTACAATGGGAAAATATGCGATTAACGGGTACGAGGTTGAGGCATTGGATTTTGTCGTGAAACCAATGGACTATGAACAGTTTCGGATGAAGATGCGCAAGGCACAAAATGCTGTGAAGAAGCAAAGTGTAAAAAAATATCTGATGCTGGCGAAGGACGGACATAAGGAACGAGTGTCTACGGATGATATTTTTTATGTGGAAGTGAAAAACCACAATCTGCATTATGTGACGGCAGAGCAGACTTATGTGGTGAGAGGAAAACTGGGAGATGCGGAAAAGGAATTGACAGGGATACAGTTTGCGCGCTGTAGTCAATCTTATCTGGTGAATTTAAAACATGTAATCCGTGTGGAAAAAGAACAAATTCAGGTGGGAGCTGATTGGCTGACATTAAGCCGGGCAAGGAAAAAAACATTCTTGCAGGAACTGGCGGATTATCTGGAGGCGGGATACCAATGATGCAATATTTACAAAATGTGTGGATGATGGAACGGGCAATGCTGCCGTTTACGTCAGAACTTTTTTCGGCTGCAATTGTTTACGTGTACCTGTTAAGAAGAAAAGAACATTTTGCATTGCGGGTGGCTGCAGTTGGTCTTTTTGTTTTGCTGAGTCCGTTCTGGTGGAGCCTTTTTGTGCCGAAGATAGAATTGCAATTTTGGATTTTGTTATATACTTTATTTTGTATTAATGTGTTTGCTGAAACGATTATTGGAATCCGGGTTTGTTTTAAAGTACGTCTGTCAGAGGCGTTGTACTGTGCGACGTGCGCCTATATCACGGAACATATCGTATATTGTCTGCGGATTTTGTTCAATGAGCTGACGAAGACAAAGATGGCGGACAGCGGCGGTTTATGGTATTTCCTGCTGCACATTATCATTTACCTGCTCGCCTATCGGTTCATTGCCAAAAGAATGGTACAAAATCACCATTATGAAACCGGAGTGCTGCGTTCTGTAGGACTGATGCTTGTGGTTCTTTTGATTGTTTATCTGATGAGTGTGTGCAGCGGTATCTATGGCTGGAATACGATTCATGCAATTTATGCTTTGGTCTGTTGTCTGTTTATGCTCTTCAGCCAGTGTAATCAAGTGGCACAATTACAAATGCAGAAAGAGTTATACCGGAAAGAGCAGATTTGGCAGAAGAACAAGGCACAGTATGAAATGTCAAAAGAGACGATTGAAATTATCAATCGGAAGTGTCATGATTTGAAACATCAGATCAGGGCGTTGAAAGGGATTGAAAATATACAGAAACAAAAAGAAGTAGTGGAGGGAATTGAGGAATCCGTAATGATTTATGATGCCATAAAAAATACGGGGAATACAATTCTGGATACGGTACTTACAGAAAAGGGACTTCTTTGTAAAGAACACAATATTCAGCTAAATGTGATTGCAGACGGGAAATTGTTGGATTTTATGGATGAGATTGATTTGTATACTTTATTTGGAAACGCGCTGGAAAATGCGATAGAAAGTAATCTTCGAATAAAACAGCCACAAAGACGTTATATCAATCTGCAGATCAGGGAAAAACTGAATCTGGTGCTGGTTCGTGTGGAGAATCCTTATGTAGGAGAAATTCAGATGTCGGGCGGCATCCCACAAACGGTGAAGAAAGAGAAAGAGGAGCATGGATTTGGTGTCAGAAGTATGATACATACGGCGGAAGAGTACGGAGGAATAACGAAAATTGAAACGCAGAATCAAGTTTTTGTCCTGCGTATTCTGTTTCCGCATGAGTCGGCTGTGTGAATGGATTGTCTGCTTGATTCCTTTCATGCATGTGGGATGGTTAACATCTTTTGCTCGTGACTTAATGAGTTAATTACGACACAAAAATAACACATTAGGACAAATCACCACCAAAATTGTAAAAACTTGCTAATATAATGTTAAAAATGTGCGGAAAAACCGACACATGAAACAAAGAAAGGGGAAGTTTTTATGGGAAAGAAAGCAAAGAAACAGCCATCCATGGTAAGTAAAATCGTGAAGACCGTAATCTCGGTCATTTTGATCGTGGTCATGGTGGCAGCAATCGTAGCGGCCAATTCACTGTTGACTGATAACAACCGTATGGTCAACAACTTTGTGAATGCCAACGATTCGCAGCTGGACAACTCAAAGGCGCAGACAGACGGTCTGGATTTAGAGTACAACAAGTCGGACTATTCGAAAGAGGATATCACAGCGGCGGAAGATGATTTGAGTAATCGGATTGCGGCGGAAGGATTGGTACTTCTTAAAAACGAGAATGGTGTGCTCCCGATGGCAAAGGATATGGTCATCAGTCTGTTCAGCCGGAACTCGGCAACCGTGACCGCGGGCGGAGGTCTCCTGGGCGGCGGCGTAGATTTGAAGACGACATTCGAGAATGCGGGAATGACAGTCAATGAGACGTTGTGGAAATTTTACAGCGAAGGGGATGGCTCTTCATACGGACTCGGTTCCGGCTCCGTGAATTTTGGAGATGATGAAGATTTTGCCATCAATGAATGTCCTCTGGATGTTCTTCAGAAAGAGCCTTCTGTATTGGAGAGCGTGAAGGGAACAATGCCTGTTTATGTGATGAAACGTGTGGCAGGCGAGGGACGTGATATGCCCCGTTCAATGTACAATCACACGGACATCGCCGAGGATAAGACGAAGAGCTATCTGGAGCCGGATTCCGTGGAATTGCAAATTTTACAGTATTTAAATGACAATTTTGATAATGTAGTACTGGTGGTCAATTCCAATGCGGCGATTGAGTTAGACTGGGTAGAGAATTTCCCAAGCATTCAATCTATTATTCTGGCACCGGATGGTCTTCAGGCGCTTCCGGCTGTACTGACCGGAGAAATCAATCCGTCCGGACGTACGGTAGATACATTTGCAAGTGACGTGCTGGCATCACCGGCATCACAAAACTTCGGTGATTATGCATATTATAACGAAGACGGAACTGCTACCAAATACAATTATGTAAGCTATGCAGAGGGCATTTATGTGGGCTACAAATACTACGAGACCCGCTACGAAGATGTTGTGCTGGGCCAAGGCAACGCAGGCGATTATAATTATGCCGAAGAAGTAGTATATCCGTTTGGATATGGTCTTTCCTACACGACATTTGAATGGGGAACACCAAAGGTATCGTGGAATGATAAGGTGTGCACGGTCAGCGTAGAAGTGACAAATACAGGCAATGTGGCAGGCAAAGATGTCGTGGAAATCTATGCACAGAGCCCATATACGGAGTATGACAAGGAAAATGGGATTGAAAAAGCAAGCGTACAGCTTGTGGGCTATGGCAAAACGGCAGAACTTGCACCGGGCGAGAGTGAAACAGTGAATATTACCTTTCATGAAGAACAGTTGAAGGCATATGATGCAAACGGTGCAAAGACTTACATTCTGGATGCAGGCGAATACTTTATTACCGCAGCAAAGAATGCCCATGACGCCGTAAACAATGTGCTGGCGGCAAAAGGAAAGACAACTGCTGACGGTATGACTGGGACCGGAAATGCAGAGATGGTTGCGTCTTATGTGCCGGATATTACAGAGACAGATGTGGAGACATATGCCACAGACAGTTACAGCGGTGTAGAGATTACAAACCGTTTCGATGATGCGAAGGGTGAATTTACATATCTGACCAGAAGTGACTGGAGCGGAACCTTCCCGCGGCATGACGGTGAGGCAATGGCAGAAATCAGTACATGGGGAAATGAAATTAATGGTACGGACGCAGACGGCAATCCGGCATCTTATGTATACGGCAAGACAATCAGTGCGGAGAATCTGGCAAAACTGGATGCCTTTGAGTCCGGCAGCCCGGTAGATCCGGAGTCCTTCGATGACAAAATCGTATATGGCAAGAACAATGGACTGACGTTGATTGAGATGCGCGGGCTGGATTTTGACGACCCGCTTTGGGATGATTTGCTTGACCAGTTGACGGCAGAGGATTATTACAATACTATTGGTCTGTCGGGATATGGTATCGCGTATATTGATTCCGTCAATATGCCATTCTGTATGGATGCAGATACTGCGGCGGGACTCATTTACGGCGGTACAGGCAAGATGTATCCGAACTCTATGACATTGGCACAGACATGGAATCAGGAACTGGCGCGTGAATACGGAGAGATGATTGGAAATGAGGCTGTCTTAGGCCTGTCTCTTATACACATCTCCGAGCCCACGAGACCGT
>CALZPS010000009.1 GCA_945827765.1 uncultured Lachnospiraceae bacterium
TCAGAATAATCTCTAAACAGCTTTCTCATTGTATCATAGCTCTATTGTATTTGCAAGTTCTTTTTTTACAAATTATAAATCCCCGTTAAATAAATTTTTGTTTGTTCAATTTCTGTACCAGTTCCGCATTATCTTTCGTGCGGGTGAAGGTATTTAACAGATTATCAACTGCTTCATCTGCTTTCAGTCCATTCATGGCACGGCGGATAATGAATACTGCCTCCTGCTCTTCTTTGGTAAGGAGCAAATCATCTCTTCTGGTGCCGGATTTCGGGATATCGATGGCCGGGAACACTCGTTTCTCCTGCAGTTTTCTGTCGAGTACCAGCTCCATATTGCCGGTTCCCTTAAACTCTTCATATATTACATCATCCATCTTGCTCCCGGTATCTACAAGTGCTGTGGCCAGCACGGTAAGGCTGCCGCCCTCACGCATATTGCGGGCAGCACCAAAAAACCGTTTCGGCATATGAAGTGCCATCGGGTCAAGACCACCGGAGAGCGTTCTTCCTGACGGCGGAACCGTAAGGTTATATGCACGCGCCAGTCTGGTGATGCTGTCCAGCAGAATCACTACGTCTTTTCCGTGTTCTACCAGACGTCTCGCACGCTCGATGACCATCTCCGATACTCGTTTGTGATGTTCCGGCAATTCATCGAATGTCGAATAGATAACTTCCACATTGTCTCCGGTGATGGCTTCTTTAATATCTGTCACTTCCTCCGGGCGCTCGTCAATCAACAGAATCAGAAGATGCATGTTAGACTCACTGCGCTGGATAGAGAGCGCAACTTCCTTTAACAGCGTAGTTTTACCTGCTTTCGGCGGTGACACGATCATACCGCGCTGACCTTTTCCGATAGGGGAAAGCAAGTCCATAATACGCATCGCCGTGCTGCTCTTTGGTCCTTCCAGTTTCAGGCGCTGGTTTGGAAAAATCGGAGTCAAATCCTCGAAATTGTGCCGCTGCATCGCCACAGACGGTTCCATTCCATTGATAGCGGTCACATATAACAGCGCGCTGAACTTCTCCTGCTGAGTCTTTATTCTCGTATTTCCTGTCAGAATATCACCCGTCTTCAAACCAAATCTGCGAATCTGGGAAGGAGAAACATACACGTCGTTCTCACCCGGCAAATAATTCTCGCTTCGGATAAAGCCAAAGCCTTCGGACATAACTTCCAGAATTCCGCTCACTGTTTTCCCGCTGTCAAGCTGTTCGATATCAGTCAGGTCTTTCTTCTCCTTTCCTGCTGTTTCGTCCTTTGGTTTCTCCTGATTATGAGCATCCTCTCTGGTCTCTTTCGGATCTCCGGATTCCTTTTCCACCTTCATTGCTTTCGCCTCTTCCAGTGTAATAGCCCCGGCTTGTTTGTCCCTCTCGTCCTGAGCGAGCATCGCATCAATCAGCTCACCTTTTTTGAGAGCAGAAACACCCTTCATCCTTCTTGCTTTTGCCAGCTCCTTCAATGTCGCCAGCGGCAGAGATTCATACTTTTCTCTTGTCATACATTTCTTCCTTTCCCTGTTTTAACCAAATGAAATATATATTAAATAAAACCACATTACTGGTTCTGCTACCTACAAATCTTTAAAAATTGTTTTGGGGACAATTTGTCTGATTCGACCTCAAGTGAAAATATTTCTGTTCCCATTATACACAAAACGCCAGAAAATGCAAAGCTTTTTTTGTTTTTTCTTTTCTTTTCTTTTTCATACCATTTTCTTATCTTGCTTTGATCTTTTAAGCGTGATATGATGATATAAATGCGGAAATATGCGAGGGCACATGGTGCATGGCAATCCGTAAGATTTATCATTATGATTATTTTTTGAGAGGTACATATCATGACAAATAGTGAAAAAGCATTACAGATGCACGAAGAGTGGAATGGCAAAATCGAAACTGTGGCAAAGTCCCATGTCAGCTCCCGCGAGGATTTGGCAATCGCCTACACCCCGGGTGTGGCCGAACCGTGTAAGGTCATCGCCAATGACCCGGAGGCCGCATACAAGTATACAATCAAGGCCAATACCATTGCCGTTGTCTCTGACGGCAGCGCGGTTTTAGGACTTGGCAATATCGGAGCAAAGGCTGCAATGCCGGTCATGGAAGGAAAAGCGGTACTGTTCAAGGAGTTTGGCGGAGTGAATGCCGTGCCGATTTGTCTGGACACGCAGGACACCGAAGAGATTATTCGTACTGTAGTAAATATCGCGCCGGCCTTCGGTGGTATTAATCTGGAGGATATTTCCGCTCCCCGCTGTTTTGAAATTGAGGAACGTCTGAAACAATTACTGGATATCCCGGTCTTCCACGATGACCAGCACGGTACGGCCATCGTGGTACTGGCAGGCATCATCAACGCACTCAAGGTTGTCGGCAAGCAAAAAGAAAACTGCCGTGTGGTAGTAAACGGTGCAGGTTCTGCCGGAGTGGCCATCACCAAGCTGCTGCTCACCTACGGATTTCCTCATATTACAATGTGTGATATCAACGGCATCATCGGCAAGTCTTCTCCGAACCTGAACTGGATGCAGCAGAAAATGACCGAGGTCACGAATCTGGAAAACAAGACCGGAACACTCGCAGACGCTCTGAAGGGTGCAGATATTTTTGTCGGAGTCTCCGCCCCGAATATCGTGACACAGGAAATGGTTGCCTCCATGAACACAGACTCCATCCTCTTCGCCATGGCGAATCCGGTTCCGGAAATCATGCCGGATCTGGCCAAGGCTGCCGGGGCAAGAGTTGTCGGAACCGGACGCAGCGACTTTCCGAATCAGGTAAACAATGTCGTGGCATTCCCGGGCATTTTCAAAGGAGCTTTGGAGGGACGTGCCACTCAGATTACGGAAGAAATGAAACTGGCCACGGCAAATGCTATCGCTTCCCTTGTGCCGGATGAGGAATTGAACGAAAACAATATTCTGCCGGAGGCATTTGACCCACGCGTTTCAGATGTTGTCAGCCGTGCCGTGAAAGCTTTGATTTGACAAAGTAATTCTGCCTTTGGCACACCCAATGTAATGAGTTGCCCGACAAATGAGCCTGGCTCATGTAATTTGAAAGGATATGTATGATGAAAAACTGGGATGGAAAGCGATATCATTCCATGGATTTTGATTTAAAACAGTTATATGGGGAAAAAGTTTACAAAATCACATTAAACGGAGGGATGAGCTGCCCCAACCGTGACGGAACACTCGGCAGAAACGGCTGTATTTTCTGCAGCGCGGGTGGTTCCGGTGATTTTGCCGGCGATGTATCCCTCTCCATCCGTGAACAGTTACGGCAAGGCAAAGAGACTTTAAAACAAAAACGACCGGTTCGCTTGTTTATTGCTTATTTTCAGGCATTTACCAACACCTATGCGCCCGTGGATTATTTGGAAAAAATTTACATGGAAGCTGTCTCAGATGAAGATGTAGTCATTTTATCCATCGCAACCAGACCAGATTGTCTCAGCTCTCAGGTGCTCGATTTGTTGGAGCGCATCAATCAAATCAAGCCGGTCTGGATTGAGCTCGGGCTGCAGACTATCCATCCGCAGACAGCGCGCTTTATCCGCCGGGGATATGAACTGCCGGTTTTTGAAACAGCCGTAACGGAGCTCCGCAGACGCAAGATTCCGGTAATCGTGCATACGATTCTTGGTCTTCCGGGCGAATCAAAGGAACAGATGATGGAAACCGTAGATTACCTCAACCATTTTGATATTCAAGGCATCAAATTCCAGCTCTTACACGTATTAAAAGGAACAGATTTGTATACTGTATATCAGGAACAACCTTTTTGGATTCCATCTCTGGAAGAGTACACGGTTTTGATCGGTGACTGTATCTCCCGGTTGCGCCCGGACATCACGATTCACCGTCTGACCGGGGACGGGCCAAAAAATCTGCTGGTTGCACCACTCTGGAGTACGAACAAGCGCAGCGTACTGAACACATTGCATAGTTATCTGAAAACAAGCGATATCTGGCAGGGAAAGGAGTATCATGACTGAGACACTCACATTATATAAACTGATGATTCTTTATATGTTGAATAAAATTGATTTCCCGCTGACCACCTCCCAGATTTCCGAATTTCTTCTGGGAAAAGGCTACACAACTTATTTTAAGCTGCAGGAAGTATTATCCGAACTGCTTCAGGCAGAACTCATTCGGGCAGAAAACACACATAACCGGACTCTTTACCATTTGACCGAGAACGGTGCAGAGACGATTTCTTTTTTCCGCAACAAATTATCGCCTGAAATCCAGACGGATATCAACGACTTCCTGCGGGAAAAATCATATGATATGAAGGAAGAAGTGTCGGTGAAGGCAGATTACTATCTGACCACCGCGCACGAGTACGAGATTTGCTGCAAAATCACAGAAAATGGTTCTGACCTCATCAATCTGAAACTCCTTGTGCCGACCGAAACAGAGGCCAAAACCATTGCTGCAAACTGGTCACGCAAAAATCAAGATATTTATACCTCACTGCTCTCTCAGCTTTTGTAACCATTCACCGATATGCTTTTCGTATCCCAGGACGCCCGGTTCATAGAATCTGGCGTCTTTGATTTCCTCAGGCAGATACTGCTGTTTTGAAAAATGATTCGGGTAATCATGCGCATACTCATATCCGATTCCGTGCCCGAGTTTTCCCGACCCTTTATAGTGAGAATCCTGCAAATGCACAGGAATCGTCGTTTTTACATTTTTTACGGACTCAGTTGCCGCAAAAATGGCATTCACAGCTGAATTACTCTTTGGCGCACTCGCCACATACAATACCGCCTGTGACAAAATAATCTGCGATTCCGGCATCCCGATGCGCTCTACCGCCTGTGCTGCCGACACCGCGACCGTCAACGCCATCGGGTCTGCATTTCCCACATCCTCGGCAGCGCAAATCATGATACGGCGTGCAATGAATTTCACATCTTCCCCGGCATATAACATTTTTGCCAGATAATACACTGCCGCATCCGGGTCAGAGCCACGCATGCTTTTGATAAATGCCGAGATGGTATCATAATGGTTGTCCCCCGACTTATCATAACGCACGACACGTTTCTGGATACATTCTGATGCCACATCCAACGTAATATGGATTATCCCGTCACTGCCCCGCTCCGTCGTGAGTATCCCCAGTTCAATCGCATTCAAGGCGCTCCTCGCATCTCCCCCGGCAACATCCGCCAGAAAGTCCAGTGCCTCTTTGGTGATTTCCGCCTGAAAACTGCCCATTCCCTTTTCCTTGTCACAGACTGCCCTCGTAAGTAACTGCCTGATATCTTCTTTTGACAGAGGATATAGTTCAAACACACTGGAACGTGACAAAAGTGCACCGTTTACCTCAAAATATGGGTTCTCTGTCGTCGCACCGATCAGAGTAATCGTGCCGTCCTCCACGAACGGGAGCAGATAGTCCTGCTGCCCCTTATTAAACCGGTGAATCTCATCGATGAAAAGAATCGTCTTCTTCTGGTACATTCCCAGCATATCCTGGGCGGATTTGACCACTTCCTCCATGTCCTTCTTGCCTGCCACTGTAGCATTAATCTGCTGGAACTGTGCGCTGGTCGTATTGGCAATCACCTTGGCCAACGTCGTCTTTCCGGTTCCCGGCGGTCCGTAAAAAATAATAGAACCCAGCTTGTCCGCCTTGATGGCACGGTAGAGCAGCTTATCCTTCCCGATGATGTGCTGCTGCCCCACCACTTCGTCCAGCGTCGTCGGACGCATCCGTGATGCCAGCGGAGATTCCTTTTCTTTTTTCGTCTCTCTCATATAATCAAATAAATCCATCTTTTTCCTCCTGCCAAAAGCGCCGTCATATCAGGTCGCAGCCTTCACATATCTGATGTATTGTTCTCTATTCCACTATCAATTCATCGACAGTCACGAATTCATATCCTTCTGCCTGTAAAAGATCGATAATGCGCAATGCAGCCTCCACCGAACTTTTATAGCAGTCATGTAACAAAATAATATCATTTTCTCCTGCTTCCGTCACTACTTTATTGACAATTTCGTCCGCATTCTCCGTGGTCCAGTCCAGCGGATCCACCGTCCACAACACCGGGAAGACATGAAGTCTTTCTTCTAACACCTTCTGCCATGCCCCGAACGGAGGACGCATATATTCTACCGGTTCGCCGGTAATGTTTTGAATCACCTCATTTGTCATGAGTATTTCCTTCATGGCAGTCTCATCACCCACTCTCGTAATCTCCACATGATGATACGTATGGTTTCCTATCAAATGTCCTTCTTCCTTCATTCGCCTGACAATTTCAGCATTGTCACCTTTTTCCACATTCGTGCCAATCAAAAAGAAGGTGGCTTTTACCGAACGTTCCTTCAATCCGTCCAGCAGTACAGGCGTCCAGGACGCACTTGGTCCATCATCAAAAGTAAGTGCGATCCGGGGTTTTTCTGCTGTCTGCCCGGTCGGGGCAACCACTTTCTCCGTACGCTCCTCCTCCTGCTGCAGCGGTAAAACACTGCATAATATCAATACATACACCAGTCCCAGCCCCTGCATCCATCGCTTGATCTGTAATCTATTCCTCATGAATCTCTCATCATATACCAACTGTTTCTTTTCAATATATGCCTGAATCTTGAAAAAGATGTTGTTATCAGAAAGTGTTTTGACTCCATGATGTCTGCAGATGACTACGCACTGTTCAGATTTTATATCGTTTTGCAGATGTATTCTTCCGGTATTCAGACGGGCTCATCTGCATTTTGCTGCGAAATGCCTTTGAGAAATACAGATTATTCTCAAATCCGACCGAGTATGCTATTGCAGCTACCGACAAACCAGTTTCCCTCATAATATGTCTGGCACGTTTGATGCGGAACTCTGTCAGATATTCCTTCGGCGACTGTTGTATGTGGTTTTGAAAAGCGCGGAACAGATGGCTCCGGCTGATCCCCACATATTCTGCTATTTCTTCTACTGTAATAGGATAAGAATAATTGTTTGTAATATAGTCTTTCGCCTTTTCCACATAGATGAGCTGATTATCCCTGATCTGTTCCTGCGCAGGGCTGGCATATTTCATCAGCACGGCAAGAAAGGTGTACAAAGCTCCCGTCATCGCCACTGCAGATTCATAATCACTCCCTTTCACGCTGTAGATATCCTCCAGTTTTCTCTGTACTTCTTTTTGGGGTAAGATTCCCTCTTTTATCCACGGCTCCTCTTTGGAAAAATCCGTTGCCCGTATCAGCGAGTCCGCATCCTCCCCCATAAAACCAACCCATGCATATTCCCATGGCTGGTGCTCATCGGCATAGTATTTTACCTCTTTTTCCGGATAGAGAATAAATGTATCCCCCGCTGTCAGTTCACAGACTGTACCGTTCACCTCATAAACTCCATTTCCCGATATCACGTGATGGATACAATAGTGATTGCGCACCCCCGGTCCCCACTGATAACCCGGCTCACATTTCTGATGTCCGACATTGCAGACAGATAATGAATTCAGCAGATTTTCCCCGGCCTTATATGAATATTTATATGTTCCTTCCACACCTTGTCCATCCTTTCCCTTTGCTCTCTCGTATATTATAATGAATTTCTTAATACATGGCAATACAGCATACAACATAATTACATATTTTTGCACGGATTTTTTATATACTTTTACAAATACCGAGCCTATAATAAAAACAGAATAAAAATCGTCAGATCTGACAGAAACAAAAGGAGAGTCACAATGAAAGAAAAATTATTTACCAAATTTGCGGAATTATATGGCACAGCCGAGGATGTCCGTTTGTATTTTTCACCCGGACGCGTCAATCTGATTGGGGAGCACACCGACTATAACGGCGGACATGTTTTCCCGTGTGCGCTGACTATCGGTACATATGGTGCAGCCAGACGACGTGAGGACCGCCTGATACATTTTTACTCTATGAATCTGAATCATTTCGGAGTCGTTGAGGTTTCCCTGGACGACTTAAGTTATCAGGATGCATACAACTGGGCAAATTATCCGCTCGGAGTCGTATGGGCTTTTGCTCAGAAAGGCATAACACTCGAACAAGGTTTTGATATGATTATCTGGGGCAATATTCCAAACGGTTCCGGTCTGTCCTCTTCCGCCTCCCTGGAAGTGCTGACCGGCGTGATTTTGTGTGACTTGTATGACATCAAAACATTAAACATGACCGATCTGGCTTTGATTGGTCAATATTCGGAAAACAATTTCAACGGCTGCAACTGTGGCATTATGGATCAGTTTGCGGTTGCCAACGGCAAAAAAGACAATGCGATTTTTCTGGACACCTCAGATCTGAGTTTTGAGTATGCACCGATTGTCCTTGATGGTGCAAAAATCATCATCACAAACAGTAAGGTGAAACATAGTCTGGTGGATTCTGCATATAATACCCGCCGTCAGGAATGTGCAGACGCGCTGAAGGCCTTACAGACTGTCGTAGACATCAATGGACTGGGTGATCTGGATATGGAGACATTTGAAAAATATAAATCCGTCATTGGTGATGCCGTCAAAGAAAAACGTGCCAAACACGCAGTGGCTGAGAAT
Organism: uncultured Lachnospiraceae bacterium; assembly: GCA_945827765.1. GTDB lineage: Bacteria > Bacillota > Clostridia > Lachnospirales > Lachnospiraceae > Schaedlerella. The sequence goes on from CALZPS010000009.1 coordinate 8,572, forward strand.
CAGCGCACCATAGAGGCTGTCGCAGCCCTTCGGGCAAATGATATCTCCCGTTTCGGCGAGCTGATGAACCAGTCTCATATTTCACTGCGTGATGATTATGAAGTATCCTGTGAAGAGATTGATATTCTGGTGGATTTGGCATGGAACATTCCGGGTGTCATCGGTTCCCGTATCACGGGAGGAGGTTTCGGCGGCTGCACGGTCAGCATTGTAAAGGATGAAGCAATCGATACGTTTATCGAGACAATCGGTCAAGCGTATGCCGAAAAAGTCGGACACGAGGCAGAATTTTATACCGTGAAAGTCGGTGACGGTGCAAGGAGGCTTTCCTGATGAAACTCTATGAAAATATCAAAAAACTGGTACAGTACGGGATTGACTGCGGCATCACACCAGAGTGCGAGCGCATTTATACGACCAATCTCCTGTTGGATCTATTTTCCGAGCCGGACTATGAAGACTGTGACTGTGACCTCACCGACATCGTACTTGAGGATGTCTTGAAGGAGCTGCTCGACGAAGCATGTGCACGCGGTATCATCGAGGACAGCATCGGTTCCCGTGATTTATTTGACACAAAACTGATGAACTGTCTTCTGCCGCGCCCGGCACAGGTACAAAAAACTTTCTGGGAACAATATCAGGTTTCCCCGGAGGCTGCCACGGCATATTATTACAAATTTAGTCAGGACAGCGATTATATCCGCCGCTACCGGATTGCCAGAGACATGAAATGGACTGTGGATACCGACTACGGCACACTCGATATCACCATCAATCTGTCCAAGCCGGAGAAGGATCCCAAAGCGATTGCAGCAGCCCGCAATGCCAAAGCATCCTCTTATCCGAAATGTCTGCTTTGTGTGGAAAACGAAGGCTATGCCGGACGTATGAATCACCCCGCAAGGGAAAACCACCGCATCATCCCGATTACGGTCAACGATTCAGCATGGGGATTCCAGTATTCGCCATATGTATATTATAACGAGCACTGCATCGTCTTTAACGGGCAGCATACGCCGATGAAAATCGAACGCGCAACATTCTGCAAATTATTTGATTTTGTAAAACAGTTCCCTCACTATTTTCTTGGCTCCAATGCTGACCTTCCAATCGTCGGAGGCTCTATTTTAAGTCACGACCATTTTCAGGGAGGACATTATACATTTGCCATGGCAAAAGCTCCGATGATTCAGTCATTTACCGTGTCCGGCTATGAGGATGTCCATGCCGGTATCGTGAAATGGCCGCTCTCAGTCATTCGTCTGCAAAGTGCAGACAGTGAACGCCTGATTGACCTTGCCGAACACATTCTGCAGGTATGGAGGGGCTACACGGACGAAGAAGCATTTATCTTCGCCGAGACGGACGGACAGCCACACAATACCATCACCCCGATTGCACGCAAACGCGGGGATTTGTTTGAGTTGGATTTGACGCTGCGCAACAATATCACGACCGAGGAACATCCGCTGGGCGTTTATCACCCACACGCTGCCCTTCACCATATCAAGAAGGAAAATATTGGTCTGATCGAGGTCATGGGGCTGGCAGTGCTTCCCGCACGTCTCAAAGGGGAGATGGAACTATTGAAGGAATATATTCTGGCAGGAAAGGATATCCGCGAAAACGCGGACATCGAAAAGCACGCCGACTGGGTGGATGAGTTTCTTCCGAACTATCCGCAGATTTCGGCGGAGAATATCGAGGGAATCCTAAAAGACGAAATCGGCAAAGTCTTCTGTCAGGTACTTGAGGATGCAGGTGTGTATAAATGTGACGCAGAAGGATTGGCGGCATTCAATCGTTTTGTCAGCGCCCTGTAAATAATCTTTGGACATGAAAGAGGTGCAGCTCCTATATTATCGGGAGTCTGCACCTTTTTATATTCTGAGCCAACCGACAAAAGAGACTATCGTCGATTATTTTTGTGCTTTGCACTCTCGAAATCGACTATGCTTTTCTGTTTGCTCTTCCGTTTTTCTGCTTTTTTCCTGGCTTCTTCACACTGTATCCGAACGTGCCGAGACTTTTCCCCAGCCCCAGATATTCCCCGTGTGAATACACCAGCAGCCCACTCTGGTTGAGTTCAAATTTATTGTCATCGTTTAGATATGCCTGCTCCACCTGAACAGAAGTCACTTCAGCCAAAAACATATGATGGCTCCCCAGTTCTTTTATTTCCGTCACCTTGCATTCGATATTGACCGGACATTCCCCGATAATCGGAGCATACTGCAGGGTATTGCTTTTCCCTGCATGCAGCCCACATTCTTTCCATTTGTCCACATCACGCCCGGAACGCACTCCACAGTAATCGGTTGCCCATGCCAGACGCTGCGTGGGCAGATTAATTACAAACTCGCCGCTCTCTTTTATCATCTGATATGAGTAGCGGGTCGGTCTGACCGATATGTATACCATCGCCGGATTCGTGCAGATTGTTCCCGTCCATGCTACCGTAAGGATGTTTTTCTTCCCGGACTTGTCTCCCACCCTCACCATCACTGCCGGAAGCGGATAAAGCATATTTCCTGGTTTCCATGTCTGTTTGCTCATTGCTGCAATGCCTCCACCAATGCCGGTACAAGCTGTTTCTTTCTTGACACCACACCTTTTAACTGTAAACTCTTCACATCAAATGCGAGGTCGAATGCCCCGATTGCCTTCTCTCGCGACTCCGGTCCGAAGCAGAGCAGTTCTGTCGATTCGTTGACGATATTCGTGAGCATAAAGAAAATCATATTCAGCCGATGATTCCTGCGAATCTTCTCCAACTGTGGAAGCAGTTTTCCTTTAATCTCCTGCAGTTCTTCTTCACTCATCGAACTTACCTGCCCGACACCAAATACAGTGTCTGCAACCGTGAACTGCTTAAAATCAAGGAAACAGATTTCCTCTGCCGTCTTCCCTTTCAGGTTGCTGCCCGCCTTGAACATCGCCTGTGCAAGGCTATCCATATCGATTGTCGCAATCTCTGCCAGCTTTCTTGCAGTCAGCTCATCCAGCGGTGTGCATGTCGGAGAGCGGAATAGTAAGGTGTCGGAAATAATTGCCGAACACAAAAGACCTGCCATAATCGGTTCGATCTCGACACCATTTTCCTGATATATCTGATAAATGATAGTCGCCGTGCAGCCCACCGGCTGATTGCGGAAAAATACCGGTCCCATTGTCTCGATACTGCTCAGCCGGTGATGGTCAATGATCTCCAGAACATCTGCCTGTTCAATCCCGTCCACCGCCTGATTTTTTTCATTGTGATCAACTAAGATTACCTGTTTCCTGCGGCTGTTGAGCAATCGTCTGCGGGTTAAAAACCCCAGAAAATTGCCTTTGTTATCCAGCACCGGGAAATCACGAAACTTCTTACGCGCCATCACTTCCTTGACATCATCCACATAATCTTTCATATGGAAGGAAACGATTCCCTCTTTGGTCATAAAGTGACGAATAGGAATACTCTGGTTGACCAGCCTTGCCACGGTAAATGTGTCATGCGGAGAAGTGATAATCACAATCTCCTTCTCCTTGGCCTGTTTTAAGATATCCTCCGAAATCGCCGCATTTCCACACACCACCATGCAGCTTACATTCAAGTCCACCGCCAACTGTTGCGCCTCGATACGATCCCCCAGTATGACTAAATCATCCTCCTCGATAAACTCCGACATCAACTGACGACTGGATGCCACAATTGCCACCTTGCCGCTCAGCAGATAACTGTGCTCATTTCCGGCGATCACTCTCCCGTCTATCGTGGAGGCAATATTGCGGTACTGGGTGCGTGCTCTGGACAAGATGTCACTGTCGTACACATCCATGTAGGAGGTCGCGATATCTCCTACCGTAATCATCCCTTCCAGTTTCTCCCCGCGGGTCACAGGAAGTGCTTTCAGATTCTGCTCCCGCATAATCGACCACGCCGTCTTGATAGACTCCGAACCTTTCAGCCCTGCCGTCTTTCTCAATTCCACATCTTTCACCTGCACACGCAAATCCAGCAAAAGCTGTGGTGCTTTCACGCCGAAATGCTCCAACACATACTGAGTCTCTTCATTCAACTGGCCTGCACGCCTGGCTACATGCGGCTGTCCCGTCAACTTGGTTTTCAGGTTTGCATATACGATTGCAGAACAAATCGAATCCGTATCCGGATTTTTATGTCCTACTACATATATCTTGTTCTTGTTTGCATTCTGTTCCATACTGTTCTCCGTTCCGGTTCCTTTTCTATAATAGTAGCTTGCCACGTTTCTCAATTTTCGTCAACCCAATTTCACAGATTAGTTGTTTTTTTTGTGTATTGATGGTATACTTTCATTATATGAGGCTGCCCGGCAGCTAAATGGATTTTAACAGAAAGAAAATGTCAGAGGTGTAAGTATGAGTGAAGAAATGAAAATGGAAGAAGTAACAACGCAGGAGGTTACGGCTGTCGCAGAAGAACCGGCGGTATCGGAAGAGACCGCTGCCAAACCGGTGGAAAGTATGGCGGATTATGAGGAACATCTTGATGATGCCAATCCATGGAACAAAGTGATTGAATATATGAACGAAAAGACCATCCTTCCGGTTAAAGTGGAAGGTGTCGTAAACGGCGGCGTGATTGCCATGGTGGAAGATTTGCGCGGATTTATCCCGGCATCAAAGCTTTCCCTGTCCTATATCGAAAATCTGGAAGACTATCTGCTCAAAGAGATCGAAGTACAGGTCATTGATGTGGATCAGTCGAAAAATCGTTTGATTCTCTCCGCCCGTGATATTTTAAAAGCGAAGGAAAAACAGGCTCGCGCAGACAAGATTGCCAGCGTCAAAGTCGGCACGGTTTTGGAAGGCGTTGTCGAGACTCTGCAAAATTACGGTGCGTTTGTCAAACTGGAAAATGGTCTGTCCGGTCTTGTACATGTTTCACAGATTTCTTCCAAACGTGTGAAGATGCCGTCCGATGTTCTGAAGGTCGGCGACACTGTAAAAGCCAAAGTGATTGCAATCAAAGACGGAAAAATCAGCCTCAGCATGAAGGTTCTGGAGGAGAAACCGGAAGAAGAGGTTGTGGAAAAAGTCGTGATTCCGAAATCCGAAAACATCGGTACCAGCCTTGGAGATTTGTTCAAAGGCCTGAAATTGTAAGAAAACAGAATGCATATGCGAGCGTCCCCGCCAATTTATTGACATAAATTTCGGCGGGGACGTTTCTAATAGTATTTGTCAATCCTGTCAGTGTTCCTCTTTGTCAATCCTGTCAGTGTTCCTCTTTGTCAATCCTGTCAGTGTTCCTCCATCCGGTTTTCTCATTACAAAGACTCTGTCCGGACTTACTGCATGAACAACAACTGCCGCCTGACGGACAGCCAATGCATTTATCCCCACGTTTCTTTGCCTTAACCATATATGTCACCGCTAAGCCGACAATCATCACAAGAACCATAACAACAACAAAATCTGTCATACTCATAGTGCCAACTCCTTTTCTATGTACGCCTTACTTGCCACTCAAAGAATATTCAGCCTTCAGACTCTTGTTCGTCTTTTGAATCAGATAAACAACGATACCTGCCATCACGATAACCGCCAGCAATCCCGGTACAAAACCTCCGCCGAAAGCACCTGTGGTAATCAGTGTACCAATCTGATATACAAGGAAACCAACCGAATAACCAACGCCCAACTGCAGGCAGATACCGCCGAGCAGCCACTTTCCACTCTTCATTTCAGAATTCATTGCTCCGATTGCTGCAAAACATGGAGGCGTAAACAGGTTAAACATAAGATACGCCAAAGCAGCCACCTTTGTCAAGGCAAAAATCGTAGCAACCTCACTGCCTGCGCCTTCTACCAGTGCCAGCTCATCCGTATCAATAAAGTTCGTCACGCCATAGCATACTGCCAGCGTACCCACTACGTTCTCCTTTGCGATGAAACCTGTCACAGATGCCGCCGCCAGCTGCCATGCATGATAACCGACAATCGGGATCAGCAGATAAGCAATCGGTCCTGCGATGGATGCCAGAATGGAAGTGTTCTCCATGCCTTCTTCCACCAGTTGAAAACTCCATGTAAAACTCTGCATAATCTGTACCACAGTGTTGCAGACCAAAATAATTGTACCGGCCTTGATGATATAGGCTTTTCCACGGTCAAGCATGGAAAGTGCAGCGCGCTTCAGGCTCGGAGCCTTATACTCCGGTAACTCGATGATAAAGAACGATTTTCTTACTTTGTAACCTGTTATTTTATTAATCAAAAGTGCACAGAGCAAAATCAGAACGATACCTACAAAATACATCAGAGTACCTACCCATGAGGCATCTGAGAAAAATGCACCTGCAAATAAAGCAATTACCGGCAATTTTGCTCCGCAGGGCATAAACGGCGTCAACATTGCGGTCGCTCTGCGCTCACGCTCATTACGGATGGTACGGCAAGCCATAATA
>CALZPS010000010.1 GCA_945827765.1 uncultured Lachnospiraceae bacterium
CACAAGGAGTATCGTCGGCAGCGTCAGATGTGTATAAGAGACAGGTCATGGATATCAAGCTTTTTAAATTTCTTTGTCTCTTTTTTCTTTTTCTTCTTAATCTTCTGCTGCGGCGGAATACTGTTCTCCAAATCAGACAGATTCATAAACTGAATACCCGGCATATTAAAATTGCCCATATTCATGTTATTCATAATCTGATTAAAATCGAACCCACCATTCGTCATCGCGTCAAAGCTCTTCTGCATACAATCCTTGCAGACCGTAATATTATTGGGCAGGGACATCATCGGCCCGGTCACGCTCTCCGGGCGATGACAGATAAAGCAAATCTTTTCGTATTCGCTCTCTTTGTCTTCCTCTGTCTGAGCAGACTGCACTTCTTTCTTTTCTTCCGCAGTCTCCTCTGCGTCAATTATCGTAAAATCATTATCTGACATATTTTCATCCTCCTGTACTCTTTACAGTATATATGAAACTACCGTAATATACAAATGAACTTTTTCTAAACCTTTTACTCTCTCTGCATCCCGCCGCACATTTCCAAAAACTCTTCTTCCGAGATAATCGGGATTCCCAGTTCTCTCGCCTTTTTATTTTTGGAAGATGTCGACTGAACATCGTTATTAATCAGATAATCGGTCTTCGACGTCACTGTTCCGGTCACCTTGCCGCCCTTACTCTCAATCAGTTCCTTGACTTCACCGCGGTTGGCAAAGTGATTCACACTTCCGGTAATCACAAAATTCTTTCCCTCAAAAATCTGCGGAGCACTGTCCGTTTCTTTTTCCGGAAGTGTCACCTCGTCAAGCAGCCGGTAAAACAAATCCCGGTGAATTTCCTTCGCAAAATATTCCACGTAAGTCCCGGCAATCACCTCACCCACTCCGGGAATCTCACTCAGCTCTTCCTGCGTGGCATTCACAACCCGCTGCGGGTCATTGTCCAACGCCTTGCAAATCATCTTCGCATTTGCCAGACCGATATTTAAAATTCCCAGACTATATACCAGTCTCGGCAATGTCGTCACCCGCGCTTTCTCAATGCTGTTTTGCAGATTGACATAAGATTTTTCACCGAATCCCTCCATCTGTTTTATTTGTTCCTCATACCGCTCCAGATGAAAAATGTCCACATAATCTTTGATAAATCCACTGTCGATAAATTTTTCCAGCGTCGCCTCTGACAATCCTTCGATATTCAGTGCGTCACGACTAACAAAGAGAGCAAACGACTTCACCTGTTTCGCCTGACACTGTGGGTTGGTACAGTACAGTGTCTTGGTCTCATTTTCCATAGAAATGCGTGTCATTCCGCCGCACACCGGACAGACCTTCGGTATCTCGATATTCCCGCTGCGGGTCAGATTCTCCGCAATCTGCGGGATAATCATATTCGCCTTATACACTTGTATCGTATCACCGATTCCCAACTCCAATTCTTCCATGATACTCAAATTGTGCACGCTTGCCCGACTGACCGTGGTTCCTTCCAGTTCTACCGGCTCAAAAATGGCAACCGGATTAATCAGACCGGTTCGCGACGGGCTCCACTCGATCTTCAAAAGTGTCGTATCGCGAATTTCATCCGCCCATTTAAACGCAAAAGAATCGCGCGGAAATTTGGCGGTCGTCCCCAACGACTGTCCGTAGGCAATGTCATCATACACCAGCACGAGCCCGTCGGAAGGGAAATCATTTTCCACAATTTTTGAGGCAAACCACTGTACTTCTTCCTCAATTGTCTCCACCGTCACCAAATGATGCTCCACCACATCAAAGCCCTGTTTGACAAGCCAGTCGAGCTGTCTTGCGCGAGAATTTTCAAAATCCACATCTTCCGCACGCACCAGTGTAAACGCATAAAATCTGACATTACGCTTTGCCGTCACCTCATTGCTCAACTGACGCACCGAGCCGCTGCACAGATTGCGGGGGTTCTTATATTTTGCATCCACATCCTCTATCTGCGCATTGATTCTCTCGAAATCACCATAACCGATAACGGCTTCTCCCCGTAGAATCAGTTCCCCCTTGTAAGGAATATGCAGAGGGATATTTTTGAATACTTTGGCATTGTTTGTAATGACCTCGCCTACTTCTCCGTTTCCACGGGTGACAGCTTTGACCAGCTCCCCATTCCTGTATGTCAGGACAATCGTCAGTCCGTCCATTTTCCATGAAATCACACAATTCTGCGTGCCGATAAATTCTTTCAGACGTGCTACTTCTTTTGTCTTATCAAGTGAAAGCATCGGCTTTTCATGCCGTTCTTTCGGCAGTTCACTAAGCACCTCATACCCTACATTGATAGTCGGGCTCGAGGCAAGTGTCGTCCCCAGTTCCTGCTCCAATGCCGCCAGTTCGTCATACAATTTATCATATTCGTAATTGCTCATGATCTCCGTGTCTTCCTGTTCATAGACACGGCGCGCACGATTTAACAGTTCCACCAGTTCCAGCATCCGCTGTCTTTTTTCATCCATTCCGTCACTCTCCATTTATCCATTTTCCCTGACTGGTTCATTCGGCGAATCTTTGATCAATTCATATAGTCCGTCCAACTCTTCGTCCGTCAACTGCCGGTATTCTCCCTCTTTCAAACCTTTCAGCTCGATATTCATCACACGCACCCGCAGAAGGTCTTTCACCTCATATCCAAGTGCCTCGCACATCCGCCGAATCTGCCTGTTCAGCCCTTGTGTCAAAATGATGGAAAATGTGTATTTCCCAAGTTTTTGCACCTTGCACGGTCTGGTCACGGTATCCAGAATCGGTACTCCTTCTGCCATCTGCCGTACAAACGTATCCGTAATTTCTTTATCTACTGTCACCTTGTACTCTTTTTCATGATGATTGCCCGCACGCATCATCTTATTAATGATATCGCCATTGTTTGTCATCAGCAAAAGCCCGCGTGAATCCTTATCCAGCCGCCCGATATAGGTCACCCGGGCAGGATAATTTAAAAAACGTACAATACTTTTGCGCTCTCTTCGCTCCTCCGTGCAGACGATTCCCCGAGGCTTGTTCACCGCCAGCACGACCATCTCTTCCTGTCTGCCGACCTTTTGTTTTCCCACCCGCACATCCTGACCGGGCAGCACCTTCATTCCCATCCGTGCGCATACACCGTCAACCGTCACACGCCCGCTTTCTATCAGCTTGTCCGCCTCCCTGCGGGAACATACTCCGGATTCGCTCAAATATTTATTCAGCCGCACAGGCTCTCTCTTCTGCTCAAATTCCTGTTTGATTTTATTGCTCACTTCCCAGCACCCCGCTCAGACTATTATCCTGAAAAAAGCCGTTTCCACTATACAAAAACAACACGTCGCTGATACGATAAGTCTCAATGATTGTTTGCAGTGTTCCGCTGTAATAATGCGGGTCTACGACCACGATTTCCCGAAAATGCGGTGTCAAAAACGGGATGAAACAATTGGCAAAGGAATCCTTGACCACCAGCATCCGCCTGCTGCTCTTTGCGGCGGTTCGAATGTCCACAACCGAGGTGTCTTCACCCAAAAACAACCCATAAGGATTACTGCTGCCGAGATAAGAAGAATCGTACAGCGAAGTCGTCTTACGCTGCTCATCCACATAGTTGATCACCACATCATTGTCCTTACCCTTAGGCACATAAATATCCATCTGTTCCCGCACATCAAGGCAGTATCCACTTTTTGCCGCCAGCGTCCCGTTAAATGTCGTGGAAACCGGATATGCCGCATATTCACTCGTATAATCGCTGACAATCCCCAACTGTGGAACTGCCGCGCCAAATGCATAATATGCCCCCAGACTCGTCCAACGTGCATCTGTCTGATAGTATATCTTTTCTGTGCTGTGTTCATTCAATGTCTCTGTCACATCAATCCAGCCAATCTCTTCTCCGAGTTTCAGTTTCACCTGTGTAATCATATAATTCTGATCGGGAACCGTTGCCAGATATGGGCGCTTGTCCTCCAACACCGTCACCGCATCGGGCACGAGCATCATATTGATATTGATATCGGAATGTGCCTCGGCAAAAGCCTGCAGTGCGGCAGTCGTCTCCGATATATTATCCTGATTCAAACTTTCCAGCTGCTCGAACAACTGGCTGTCATCTCCCAGCAAAACTCCGCTTTCCTCACGTTCACCGCCAATTCGTTTCAATGCCACCTTCAGATTCTTCCACATACTTCTGCACACGAACTGATCCGTAAGGTACTCTTCATATTTTTCCATAAAATCACCGGTCAACAGACTGCTCAGCGTCAGCTTTGGTCTCTGTGCCAGCACCCTGCTCTCCCTCTCAGAAAAATCACTGTCCGGCGCCAAAAGATTACACACCATCAAAAGCAGCACAAATGCCGCCAAAACAAGTCCCACGATACCATCTATTTTCCTGTTTCGCCTTCTCCTTATTCGTTTCTGCATAACGTCCCCTTTTCTCACAAAATACATTAGGCAACCAAAAATGCAATACTCACAATCAACATCAATACATATAGGACACTGACCACTACCCGGCGCACTCTTTCGTTTTTGTAGTCTTCTGTCAGGGCTCGGAACAAATCCCTTCCCCGGATAGAAGACCCCAAACCACAAAGTAAAATCAACAGCCAGTGCGTCACAATCAGATACAGGGACTGCTGGTCAACTAAATCATGTCCTCCCAAGCCAAGCATAATGCCCAGATAATCAAATGCGTATCCGATATCGGGGCTGAAAAAGAGTACCCAGCCTATGGACACCACAACAAATGTGTATGTATGCTGCACGAACTCCGGAAACTGCCCCATCCGATTTCCCCATACATATTTTTCCATGACAAGCACGATGCCGAAAAACAATCCCCACAATACCAGATTCCATTTTGCTCCGTACCACAATCCCATAAGCAGCCAGACCACCACGATATTGCAGATATGCCGGGCAGGTTCGCAGTGGCTGCCGCCGAGCGGTATGTATACATATCGTTTGAACCATTCGTTCAGCGAAATATGCCATCTTCTCCAGAAATCGGACACACTCTTTGCCGTATATGGATATCGGAAATTGACTCCTAACTCAAACCCGAACATCCTGCCTAATCCCAGCGCCATGTCAGAATATCCACTGAATGCAAAATAAATTTGAAATGCAAAAGCAAGGCATCCAATCCACGCGGTCAGTACAGAAATCGTTCCCATCGGCAATGCGGCCACCTGGTTAAAAATCACTCCTGCCGAGTCTGCAAAAACCACTTTTTTGACGAGCCCACGCACGAACATGCCTGCCCCCTGTCCCAGCTTGTATACATTGACTGTACGCTTTTCAAGCTGCGGCTGAAAATCAGCACAGCGCATCAGTGGTCCTGCATTCAATTTCGGGAACAACGCCATATACAACATGAATTGAAACACATTTCTTTGCGCTTTCATCTCTTTTTTATAGATGTCGATGAGATATCCCAAAGCCTGAAGAGTATAGAACGACAGCCCGATCGGCAGGGATAATACCCGGTAAGGAATTTCCACCGAGAACACTTTGTTGACCGTCCCGATCAACCATCCATAATACTCAAAAAATCCCAGAATCAACAGATTGACCACAATCGCCATGATAAGACTTCGTTTTGCCAACTGAGGGACTCCCTTTTTTTCTTCAATGTCTCTTCCGCAAAAATAGTTAAACATAGATGACAGCACAAGCAGGACAACATATATTGGTTCTCCCCATGCATAAAATGCCAGACTGGCAATGAGCATCACAGAATTTTGGAATCGCTGTGGCACCAGATAGTAGACCGCCACGACAAGTGGCAAAAAAATCAATAAAAATGTAATACTGCTAAATAGCATGTAATTTCCTCTTCTCTACAAACTTTTTGTAAATACAGCTGCATACTCTTGTGCATCGGGTGAAACTGCCATGAAAACATATTTTCCACGCACCAGTATGACCGCCTGTTCAATCATCATTGCCTGTTTGGGCGCATATTCTGCAAAATCCGTTTTTCTGCTCTCCAGCCTCGTTTCTATGGCATCCCGAATCGTCTGCACCTGTGCCTCTGATTTGGCCTCAATTATCAACACTTCTTCCGCAGATATAGCGGATTCTGTAGAATAAAACAGGATTCCATTATAATCGGCACTGTTCAGCCCATAGTAGCGTTTCAATGCCTGTCCGTCTTGTCTGGCCAGATTATCGGTATGCAGACTATTTTCCACAATCTGTGCCACTGTCTCAAACGGCTTGGTACTGCCGCTCGTAAACCAGAGCAGTAAAATCACGTATATCAAAAGAAATGCAGCCAGAATCCATTTCCCGATTTCTGCTTTTCCAAAAGAAATCTCTCCACCAAAGAGACGACTGTCCACTCTTCTTTTGTTTTGGTCTGTTCTGTTCCACATTTTTTCTGTCATAACGAAGTCACCTCCGCCATATGCACTGCCCACCGCGGATAAAACGGCGATTTCAGGTGAATCCCGTCTTCCTCATAATCCGAATTCTCCACGATAACTGTATTATCAATAAACCCAATCTGCTGCTCGTCGCACAAGGCCTGAAGAGCCTGGTTATATTTTTCTATCTTTTCATAGACCGCCTCTTTTTCTGCTGCCTTGGACTGCACCGTAAACAGCGAATTCACAAAAATTCTTGTGTTCGGAAGCTCTGTCTGTATCTGTTTGACCGCACTTTTATACTGCTCCGCAAACTTTGCCTCATCCCCTTTGGTAGTGACAACGTCATTCAGACCATAGGTCATGAAAATATACTGAGGGTTGATTTCTTTTACCTTTTTAATCTGTTCGTCCAAGTCGGTCAGGGAAACACCGGCATCCGCCACCACACTCGAGGCATTCAACACATCATACTCTGCAAATCCCAGCGCCATAGAATCTCCCATGATTACCGCGCTGGCAAAAATCTCCTTCAGACTGCGGTCGCCTCCCAATTGACTCTGTGCATCCAAAGACTGTATCTTTAATTCAACGGCCGTCACGTCCCCCTCCTCGGCTGCTTTGATAATCTCCAGCCCCTGACTTGTATCTACCTGCATCTTCGCCCGGTTTGAGATGCCCTCTATCAACATGATACAAAATAACAGTACCACAACAACACCTAAAAGCAGAGGCCACCACTTTCTTCTCTTTATTGTACCCAACGTTTTACCGTATCCTTTCACTTTGTTATAAAAACTCTATGCTAATAATACTTTTTTTAGTGTCAAAAGTCAATCATCCATGGTATAATCACCTTATGATTCATTTCAGGAGGAACATTTGTGATTGCTTTAAAATTGACCAGTCCAAAAAAATTTATGTCTCATCTACTGTTGTCCGAGACATTTGACCATTTTTTATTGATAGAAGGAGAGATTGTCACGTTCAACACTTTTCAAATCAAGGGATATATACAGAAAGATTTTTTTGAAGAACAGGATAATCTGCCGGAGTATTCTTCATGGAAACAAGTCCGGGAATATTGCTATTCTCTCATCAAAGGGAAACGCACCCCTCTCAGTTTTAAATTCATTTTCAGTCTGTCCCCGCAAAATATTGCCCGGCTGATTGAGCGTGAAGGACTTGACTTTCAGTCCGAAAACGTACAGGGACTGTACCTGAATATCCGTTTTGATGAAACCGGGTTGAACTGTGTAACCGGAACATCACTCAAAACATTTTCCATGGATAAGTCGCTGGAGAAAAGCTGGGATATGATGGTTCAGAAGTTCTTTGTGCAAAAAGGAATCGAGTTTGATTTGACGTCAGGCTCATTTGTCGGGCAGCTCGCATTGTGAAACAGGAGCTTTTCTCGCACACCCTGCAACGATCAAAGAACGCCGACGCGGAAGATTCTTTGCCCGCACCGGCGCTCTTTTCTTTTTATGCTTTATACATCAACGTATTCGCTCTGTGACTTTCATTATGCATTTTTGACGCTTTTACTTTGTAAGCAGCAGCATAATCTCATTACTTCTCTGTACGAATGCTGTCATTTCTTCCGGATTCAGCGGTTTATGTGCCAGCATCGCCAAATCATAGAGCTGTTTGCAAATAATGGATACGTTTTTGCTGCGCTTATGCTCTACTACAAACTTCACCAGCGGATGGTTGGCATTCAGAATCAAAGTAGCTTTGCTGCCGAACATTCCTGCGTCCATACCGCCCATTCCGTACATGCGCATCATCTCTTCCATTCTTCTGGACTCCTCGGACAGCACCGCCATTGATGCCACACTGTCATCCTTGAGATTCTCCACTTTTACATCCAGACTGTCGTTGCCAAGTTCTTTGCGGAAAATCTCCACCAGACTGTCCGTTGTTTTCTGGAATGCCTCTTTGTCTTCCTCTGCCACATCAGCTTTCATGGATTCATGCACATCTGAATCAATGCGGGAGAACTTCACATTCTCATGTTTCTGCTCTAAGTAGGTCACAAACGGTGAGTCAATATTGTGGGTGAGGATGACCGCATCCTGCCCCTGTGCCTTGAACATCTTCACATACTGGCTCTGCTGCTGTTCATCGGTCACATAATAAATCGTAACCTTCTCCGGCTCTTTTTCTTCATCTGCATCCGCCGCTCCTGTTCCGTCACCGGATTCCGCTGCATTGTCCGCAGGCTCTTCCACTACTTCTGCTTCTACAACTTCACCGTCGTCGGTCTTCGCAGTCTCATTCGTGTCGGCATCGGTTTCTGCTTTCTTGCTGTTCTCGGCAATGCAATCCTCCAGAGTCAGATACTTATGATCCAGATTTTTAAACAGAATCGAATCTTTTACCTTCTCACCGAACTTCTCATCCTTCAGGCAGCCGAACTTGATAAACGGACTGATGTCATCCCAATATTTCTCATAACTTTCTCTGTCAGTCTTGAACATTCCGTTCAGTTTGTCTGCCACTTTCTTGGAAATGTAATCTGCCACCTTGTTGACGAAACCGTCATTCTGCAATGCGCTTCGGGATACATTCAGCGGCAGATCCGGGCAGTCGATGACTCCTTTGAGCACCATCAAGAACTCCGGAATCACTTCTTTGATATTGTCCGCGATGAACACCTGATTGTTGTATAATTTAATTGTTCCCTCAATGGAATCATACTCTGTGTTAATCTTCGGGAAGTAGAGAATTCCTTTCAGGTTGAACGGATAATCCATGTTCAGATGAATCCAGAACAATGGCTCTTTATAGTCCATAAACACCTTACGGTAAAAGGCAATATAATCCTCCTTCTCACATTCACTCGGATTTTTGCCCCACAGAGGCTTGGTATCGCTCAGGGAAACCGGACGTTTCACGATTTTCGCTTTCTTTTTCGGCTCGCCTTCTTCGCCTTCCTTCGGCTCTTCGGTAATGTGCTCAACAACTTTATCTGTGTCCAGCACATCTGCCTCGTCAATTGTCTCATACTCTTCCGGAGCATTCGCCTTGCTCAGGAAAATCTCTACCGGCATGAAAGAACAATATTTCTCCAGTACTTCTCTTGCACGGTACTCATTGGCGAACTCCAGACTGTCTTCATTAAGGAACAGGGTAATCTCCGTTCCCACGCCCTCTTTCGTGCCCTCTTCCATCTCGTACTCGGTGCCGCCCTCGCTCACCCAGTGAACCGGAACCGCATCCTTCTGATAAGACAGGGAATCGATGTGCACCTCATCTGCCACCATGAACGCAGAGTAAAATCCCAATCCAAAATGTCCAATCATCTCATCATCTGTCGTCTTATCTTTGTACTTCTCCAAAAACTGGGTTGCCCCGGAGAATGCGATACGGGTAATGTACTCTTCCACCTCTTCTGCCGTCATACCAAGACCATTGTCGATAAATTTCAACGTCTTCTCTTCCGGGTTCACGATTACCTGAATCTTTGCTTTATAATCTGCGGGCAGTTCATACTCTCCCATCATATCCAGCTTTTTCAGCTTTGTAATCGCATCACAGCCGTTGGATACCAGCTCACGCATAAAGATATCGTGGTCGGAATACACCCACTTTTTAATGATCGGAAAAATATTTTCGCTGTCGATTGATAAGCTCCCTTTTTTCATTGCCATCGTTTCCACACTCCTTTTATCAAAATATATAGTTGTCTGTTCAAAATTTCTTTCTGCAAGTCAGCCATTGCTGTGACCAGCAACTCTGAAAGACATTTTAATACACTGATTTTTAAATGTCAATATGTTTTTAGCACTCTTCTTTAATGAGTGCTAACAATTTTATGAAAACTATAAAAAAAATATAAATTTAATCCGATTTGTGTTATCATGTACAGGTAAATCTTACGCATTCATTGGGAGGCACAATAATATGAGCACAACAT
Source organism: uncultured Lachnospiraceae bacterium (assembly GCA_945827765.1). Taxonomy (GTDB): domain Bacteria; phylum Bacillota; class Clostridia; order Lachnospirales; family Lachnospiraceae; genus Schaedlerella. The sequence goes on from CALZPS010000010.1 coordinate 10,296, forward strand.
TTCAAAAAGTGGAAAGCGACACACAGATTCAGGAGATTGCTAAGTTAGCCGAAATCATCTGGCATCAGCATTTCACCCCTATCATCGGTAAAGAACAAGTGATTTATATGGTGGATAAATTTCAGTCTTTCCACGCTCTCAAAGAGCAGCTGGCGGACGGTTATGAATACTATCAGATTCTGGATGACGGAGATTTTGTCGGCTACACCGGCATTCATCCGGAGAACGGAAGATTATTTTTAAGCAAGCTTTATATTAAAAAAGAGGCCCGCGGCAGACATCTTGCCACAAAGGCGTTTGCCTTTCTTCAAGAACTCTGCCGCGAACGAAAACTTCGCGCCATCTGGCTGACCTGTAACAAGCACAATGACAATTCACTGGCAATCTATGACCATTTAGGTTTCAAGGTCATCGACACACAGGCTGCCGATATCGGAAGCGGATTTGTGATGGATGATTACATTATGGAATACCAAATCTAAAAAAGGATAATCTATGGAACAGGATTATTGCATCTCATACGTCCTTCGGGCAATGCCCAATTCCTCGTTGGCAGGAATCACCCGGACGCAAACATTGGAATCTTTCGACGAGATGACACTTTGGTTTTCTTCATTGGCTGCCTCTTCCAGTTTCACTCCAAGAGGCGCCAGTTTCTGGCAAACCATCCGCCGAATCCGTGGAGAATGTTCTCCGATTCCGGCAGTGAATACCAAATCATCCAGTCCTCCAAGATCCAGATAAAACGCACCAATATAGTGAACAATCCCATTCACAAACACATCGACTGCAAGTTCAGCACGCTGATTTCCCTGATCTGCAGCCTCGAATACATAGCGTAAGTCATTGCTGACACCGGAAATGCCAAGAAGACCACCTTTTTTCTGATATCCTTCCAGAACTTCCTCATCTGTAAGTCCCTGCTGTTTCAGGAAACAGAGCATGGTTGGATCCATATCGCCTACTCGATTGGCATGAATCAGTCCTGTTTCCAAAGACATACCGAAACTGGTATCCACACTCTTTCCGTTGAGGATAGCACAAATGGAAGCACTGCCTCCTAAATGGCAGGAAACAGCCCGAAATTCCTTTTTCTCACTTCCAAGGACATCCGCAATGTAACCGTGTGAGGCACCATGATAACCTAGCCTCTGAATACCATATTTTTCATACCACTCATAAGGAACTCCATAAATCTTGCGTTCCAGCGGAATATCCCGGTGAAAGGCAGTTTCAAACACTCCCACCAGTTTTGCCTGAGGAAGCGCTTCTTTCACTACCTCAATTACTTTCAAATAGGCAGCGTTATGAACGGGTGCAAGTGCAAACCAGTCCCTCATCCCCTGAACGGTTTCCTCATCCAATTCATGAACACCAAAGTGATTCTTTGACAGTACTGTTTTAAAACCTACCCGCTCAATTTCTGCAATATCCTGCAGCGCAGCATTCTTTCCTTCTGCCAGTTCCTGAAGGAAACGGGCAACGCCTACCTGATAATCCGGAATAGACTGTTTCGACAGTTCTTCCTCAAAACCGTTCATGCAGTTTTGATAGCCGAAAATAGCGTCATCCACAGAACCTACGCGCTCTACCTTTCCGGTTGCCAGCACCTTGCATTCCGGCATATCATAAAGCTTAAATTTCAGAGATGTGCTTCCGGCATTACATACTAATATTTTCATATAAAAATACCTCCTCAATCCAAACCGCCCAGCAATTCCAGTATCTCCTGCATTTCCCGGTCACCTCCGGCAGCAGGTTTCCAGTCAACCTGAATCGCTTGATATCCTTGCTTTTCCAACGCGGTGGCAAGAATTTTCGGTCCCACATTTACTGTTACTAATTCTGATTGAAACAGATTCAAAATTTTCTCACAGCCCATTTTTGTCTATCTCCTTTTTCTGACGGATGATTTCCCCGGCTAACATTGCTGCCCGATAGTTGCTCTGACATACAATCACTCCAGCCTGCGTAAGCTGCCGCTGCTGTCTGTGAAGATCCTGCAAATCGGCCGTCGTACCCAGCACCGAGGCAATAAAAATTAAATGACGGCCTTCTGCTTCAGCCATTTCCTGTGCCAAAGAAATATCTTCCAGCACATAACCGGTCGGATCCATATGACCTGGAGGTGTAAGAATGAAGTCCAACAAGATTAGTGCCACCTCCGGATCTGCCGCCTCCCGCAAAATGGCCGGTTTGCGAATACTCGGGTCAATCGCCGGATGTGGACGGCCAAGGGTAAATTCCTCTTCCCCATAATCAATGCAGCTGTTTTGAACACTCATATAAGAATTCTCCAGTTTCCATTCCGGCTCAAGCGGGCAGTTGGACCAAATGGTTCCGATACGCTCCACCAGAACATGACTTGCCTCATCCATATAAGTGCCGCCGCTGAACGCACCTCGCAGATATTTTTGCTCCGGCGATAGCTTTTGTACCTCCTGTGCAGCCAGCCGGGACAGCTCTTCTTCACTTGCAAGTGGATATTCCATATTCACCAGAGCAAGGCACTTTTGCGCACAGTCATCCAGACTATCTGCGTAAATGGCACCAGAAGTTTCCACCATTTCCCGGTCACTTCCCATAAACAACGCCACCACCGGCTTGCTGCAGCGAGACACTCTCTCCAAAATCTTCGGGAAAGTCTTCTCGCCCGGTTTCCTCGAAATCAGAGCAATGTAGCGAGTCTGTGGGTCTGCCTCAAGTGCGTCGATACCCATGAGCATCATAATACCTCCCACGGGGTCTTTTAGGTCATTTCCGCCGGTGCCGATCGTCTGACTGACTCCGGTTCCTGCCTCGTGGAGCATTGCAGCCACATGCTGGATGCCGGTTCCGGAAGCACCACAGATACCAAATGGACCACGGTTGTTAATACTGGAAAGCACTAAAGCGGCACCATTGATGTTTGCAACACCGCAATCCGGCCCCATACATAACAGCCCTTTTTCCCTTGCCAGCTCTTTCATTTCCCGCTCCTGCTCAAGCGGTACATTATTACTGAAGACCACGCAGTGTAGTCCCGCATTCAGAGCCTTTTTCACTTCGCATAAGGCATTTTCTCCGGGCACAGCGACAGAGCAAAGATTCGCCTCCGGATGTTTTTCCACTGCTGCCTTGATACTGATAAAATGCTCTTCTTGTGTTTCCTGCATTTCCTCCGAATCAAAGGAATCATAAACTGCCTCTACTGCCTGTTCAAAGGCTGCCAGATCTTCACACTGTGCCACGATGACAAAATCATTGGCAGTTGCCTTATCTAACGCTGGTGTATACAGCCCTTCTGCCTGCAATGTATCCTTAAATGCATCGCTTGCAACCCCTGCGTAACCATTGTCCACACCGGGCTGCTCTGCAAGTACGGAACTGGCATAAAGTGTTTCCAGAGAATCGATATAGCGTCCTGCCTCTATTTTTACAAATATCTCCATTGTCTTTCCTCCTATTTATTGTTCCTGAAGCGCTTTGACCTGAGTATATATGCCTCGCAGCGCCTCCTTGAAACATTCCATGGGCAGCTCAGCCGCTCCGGCCCCACCCTGACCGCCGTTTCGCAGGGCACTGCCGCCATGACTGATTGGCAGAATCTGATACCCCACTATTTTGCGGGCATCCACACCAACGGGAAATCCTGCCATGTCCTCCCATGGCACAGGAGCAAAAGTATGCTCCCCGAGACTGACAGCACGGGCCTTTTCCGTACGGCTGCGCGCCTCGGCATAATTTGAACCGGTCAGACGCATATAGGCAGGGCCTGCAATTGCTGACATACCGCCCAGTCCATAAACCTCAGTCACACAACTGTCTCCCAGGTAGCCGACGAGATCCGATTCCTTATAACTCGGTTTTAGGAATGTACCTTTAATTTTTGGTGCTTCTGTGGTGTACCATCGATTCCCGGTACCTGCAAGCTGAATACCAAATTCCACGCCATTGCCGCCCATTCCTACCATAACAGTGGACAACTCAATTCCTTTGCACATGGCGGTCAGACTCTCCACGCCTGCCATCATTACATGAAGAAAGAATCTGTCGTTAGCAGCAAATTCCTTAATAATCCGGTTTTTCTGCGGATGCTGGATTTCTAGCAGATAAGGGATTAACTGCAGTGCCAGACACATGGAGGCTGCCGGCTGACGGTTATGATTTTCATCACCCATACCTGCTGTTTTGGAAAGAATAGTAATCAAATCAATTCCGCCACTGTCTCTGACTGCCTGTCCTAGTGCCGGACCATAATCACGGTCAAACCATTGTAAGTCCGCCTCTACTTCCTCGTCATATAGCTGTCTCTTATACACATCTCCGAGCCCACGAGACCGTACTAGATCT
>CALZPS010000011.1 GCA_945827765.1 uncultured Lachnospiraceae bacterium
GATCTAGTACGGTCTCGTGGGCTCGGAGATGTGTATAAGAGACAGCTGCTGATATAAAGATGTGATCTTTTTCATTTCATCCCGAACCGGTTCTTTGCACTGTGATTTTAACATTCTATAATAATATTGCGAATCAACATTTCTTTGAAGTGTACGAACACTCCAAGTTTCTCGTATCGCTTCTTGTTCATGCCAATTTCTTGCTTTCTTATCATACACTTTTGACAATATAACATAATGCGACCATGAAAGATGAAATTCAGATTTTCCAGACACTGTCTGGAAAATTTCCGGATATGCTTTGTAAAAAGAATAAAAACTATACAAATTTGATTTCGTAAAACCCTTTCCGTATAGAGTTGTAAGTTCTTTAGAAAGTCGTTTTATAATATTCGCACCATACTCCGCACGATTTTCTCCTTCAAATTCTTCTTCTGCAATTCTATATCCAATAAGCCAGTTTCTTTGAATCAACACTGTATTTACCGCATGATAAACCTCTTTTTGTGACTTTTCTATGATAGTTTGGATATCGCTTAATATATTTTCTGACTTTTGATATTTTCCCATAATATGATGTTGGGGTCAAAAGCCCCCAACTATGATACCTACGGATTGTTTCGTGCTTTGCACTCCCACAATCCTACCCGACATTCGCATATCGTGGGATGATTATCCCACTTTTATGCTCATATCGGGGCGGTTCCCAAGGTCTTTCACCCACCTATGAGCAAGCTCATGTGGGCTTAGACCTTTTGACCCTGGTATCATAATATCATTGTACTCAAGTTTTTGAACTTCATTCATATGTCAGCACCTCTCTTGCGGCATATCATATTTCCTATTATCTTTTTATATAACTTCCATCATATATACCAAGTCATAACACCTTCTAAGATTTTTTATTTATCATTCTATCACAACTTCTCTTAAATTTCATTATCTTTGAGAGGAATCGCATTACAAAATTCAGTTATAAATTCACCCCAAAATTCCTTTCGTATCTCAAACGGCAAAACGCAATCCTTACACCGACTGTAAGTGTACATTTTTCCTTTCTTTTGCTATGCTTATATCAACATCATACAAAAGATGTTGATTATTAAGATGAGTAGGAGAGGTATATCATGAACACAAATCGAATCTTGCAAGTACAAAATATCACGAAAATATATGGCAAGGGTGTCAATCAGACCACCGCGCTTTCCGGCATCAGCTTTGACGTGCTGGAGGTGGAATTTTTAGGCATCATGTGTGGCAGCGGCTCCGGCAAAACGACTCTTTTGAACTGTATCTCCACGATGCTGAAACCAACTACCGGCAAAATATTGTTAAACGGTGATGACATTTCCTCTTTCAAAGGAAAATCTCTTGCGAATTACCGTGGAAATAAAATCGGTTACCTGTACCAGTCCTTTGAACTGTTAGACAATCTGACCGCCCGCGAAAATATCATCCTGCCGCTGTCTCTGCACGGCGTCAGCAATCAGAACGCCGAAAAAGCTTTGAGCAGTCTCGCCATGCATCTGGATATCACAGATGTTCTGGACAAATTTCCTTCTCAGATGTCCGGCGGACAGAAACAACGGACAGCGGCGGCTCGTGCTTTTATCTCCGATCCCGATATCGTACTGGCGGATGAACCGACCGGCGCGCTGGACAGTAAAAATGCATGGGTTCTGCTCGATAAGCTCAGCACCTTAAACCGCGAGGAAAACAAGACGATCGTCATGGTCACGCACGACGCCAACGCCGCCAGCTATTGTTCCCGTATCTTATTCATTCAGGACGGAACCATTTTTCACGAGCTGCGCAAAAATACAAAAAACGAAACACCCGCGATGTTTTACGAGCGCATTATGACCGTAATCGCACAATTGGGAGGAGGAAGTGCAAATGTTCTTTAGACAGATTTTAAGCAATACAAAGAAAAACCGCAAAGATAACGGACTGTTCTTCGCCACCTTAATCATTGCCATCGTCGCGTTTTATACGCTGCTGTCCCTGGAATCACAGGACGTCATGCGCTTTTTAAATACGATAGAAAGTGACGCCGTCCGCAAACTGATGCTGCTGGTTCCGCTGATTTATGTAGTTTCTCTGTTTTTTGTTTTCTTTCTGGTATACTTTGCTTACCGCTACCAGATGGAAAACCGGAGAAAGGAGTTTGGTTTGTACCTGATGCTCGGGATGAAACGATCACGGTTGTTCCTGATGTTGATATGCGAGACCGTTTTAAATAGTATACTATCTATTTTAGCCGGTATTCCCATAGCTTTGCTGCTGACAGAAAGTATCAGTCTGGCAACCGCCCGCCTTGTGGGTCTGGGGATTATCGGACACCAATTTACTGTCTCATTGAATGCTGTTTTGGGTACTATCGGAGGATTTTTCCTCGTACAGCTTGCCGCCATGTTGATTTTAAGTTTCCGTTTCTGCCGAATGGAGCCTGCTGCCCTGCTGCGTCCGGAAACAGAAACCGTACAAAAAACGGTTTCCGGAAAACGCGGATTTTTTGTCTTTTTCTGTGGAGTAATCTGTCTGATTGCCGCCTATATTATGGGAATCTTCCTATTGAATACATTCCGTTTTACTCTGACGCTGCTGATTTTAATCTGCGGAATCATCGGGACATTCCTGCTTTACCGGGGACTTGGCGCTTTCATTGGTCAGATCATCCAAAAGCATAAGGCAAAAAAGACAGGGCTCTATACATTTACCGGGCGGCAGATTCAGGAAAGCGTGCTGCATCAGCACACTTCACTGGCGGTTTCCTCCCTGCTCCTTCTGCTGGCGCTGGCTTGCATTTCCTTCGGAATCGGCATGGGGGTCGGCAGTACGGGCAGCGAAAGAAGGATTTGTGATTTTTCCCTCATGGGATTGGATGAGGATGTGAATGCATTTCTAAATAAAGAAGAAATCCAAAACATGACAGAGACCTGCTACCCGATGTATCTGGACAAGTATCATATGGATACAAAACTCTCCCTGACCGGAATAACGCAGGCATTGGAAAAAGTGCCGCAAAGCAGCCTGCGGGATAATATGATTGAAAGCATTTCTTCAAAGGACGAATGGCAGGATATCACTCTGATTTCCCAGAGCAGTTTCAATTCACTGCTTCGCTCTATCGGGGAGGAAGAGCTTGTTCTTGAAAAAGATCAGGTTGCCTTTTACAGCAGAATATCCGCCGATTCACCGGAATTTGTGCAAATAATGGAAGCGGCACTGCAAACGGGTGCTTATGTCGAACAAACAGACGGCCAAACAACAAGAAGATTTGAAGTTTTGCCCCGGATGTACTATAATAATATTGTTGCTGACAGGGCAATCACGCTTTACATGGCTTTGATTGTACCGGACGAACTCTATTTTGAATGGATTCCAGAGCCAGACACCCCATTCTGTTGGAATCTATGTCTGGATGAAGATTTGATCCAGAACCAGGGATTGTTGCAGGCTATCCTGCAGATGGACGAACGACTTTCCGCATCCGGACTGGAATATGACAGCTATCTTGGCGGTATCGGTCGAACACTGTTTTACACGGTTACCTCAAGCTATTTGAGCATTTATCTGGGTGTCCTGTTTTTACTGATTGCCAACATGGTATTGATTCTCAAATACCTGATCTGGCAGAAAAAGAACCGGCGGCGTTATCTCACACTGTTGATGCTCGGTGCCGAAAAGGAAGAGCTTTCCCGCTCTATGGCCAGTCAGATACATCTGTACTATTTGTTGGTACTATCTGTTGCAGCATGTAATGCCATATTTGCTATCTGGTCGATGTTTACCAGTTTCATGAGACTTCCCGCCGGAGCATCCATACAGTTAGTCATTGCTCTTGCTATTGCAGCATTCATCTGCTTTATTCTGGTGGAACTGGTTTATATCTCCATCGTGCAGCATAAGAGCCGCCGTGACATCTTATCTCTGCATGTGGCGGAATGGACAGAGAATTAAAGGAGTACTTATGGAACAACGGATTCTGATTATCGAAGATGACATTTTTTTACGGGAAGAGTTGATTCATACTTTTCAAAAGGAGGGATACTCTGTCATGAGTATCTCTTCTTTCCAATCTCCTGAACAGGAAATCATAAACAGCCATCCCAGCCTCGTCGTGCTGGATATCAATCTTCCCGGGAAATCGGGTTTTGAATTATGCAAATGGCTGAAAGGCCGCTGTTCATTCCCCATCCTGATTCTGACCGCATGTGACACTCTGGAAGACGAACTAAATGCACTTGGTCTGGGAGCGGATGACTATCTGACCAAGCCCTGCCATCCGGAACGGCTGCTGGCGCGGGCTGTCAGACTGCTGGACACGTACCGGAAAGTACCCGACCTCCTGCAAATCGGCGATCTTTCTTTCGACACAGAAACATGTAAGGTAATGTGGAAAAATGATTCTCTCACTCTGCCGGAAACGGAGGGGCGTCTCTTAAAGCTTCTAATGGAACAGGCCCCGGCAATCGTCTCCAAAGACTACATTGCCATGGAAATATGGGGTGGAACGGAGTATGTAGATGAAAATATTTTACAGGTAAATATGACGCGTCTACGCAAAAATCTGGACAAAATCGGATTGAAAAGTATCATTCAGACTGTACGTGGTCAAGGATATACGTTGCATATTTCCGACTCACAGCAGTCCGACATAGAATAAAGAGAGGAAACCGAATATGAACGTTTCTGCCAAATTTTCGATTGCATCTTATATCCCCTGGGGACTGTTTTTTGCGTTTCTGGATTTATTTTCCATTTTTCTCGTGTGGCTGGCAAATCCTGCTGTTTTGCACACGCTGGTTCCGGTTATCCTGCTCTCCGACACGCTGTTGTTTGCAGGACTTCTCTGCGTTTTACACTTCAGGCAGAAGAAACAGATTCGGGCGCTTTCCGTTTTTCTGGAAAATCCTTGCGCGGAAACATTACATAACGTACTGATTACACAGACTCCTGCACTGTGCCCCACCATGCAGCAATTACTGGAATATATGCTCCGACAGACAATGGAAATGGAGAATCTTCAGGCACAGCAAAGACAATATCAGGAATTTATCGAAGAGTGGACGCACAATATCAAAACTCCGCTTTCGCTTGCCACATTGGTGCTGGACAACCACAAGGAGGAAATGTCTCCCTACGTGTATCGGCGCATGAACCACGTCCGTCAGGAAATTCAGACCGATATCGATATGGTTTTGTATTATGCGCGGCTGCAGGGCGCTCATTTGGAATATCGTTTTGAATCGATTCTTCTGCAGGAATTAATCAATGAAATTTTGTTCAATTACCGGGAACAAATGAACGAAACCGGCATCTTTGTAGAAACGATGTGCCCGCCATTGATAATCGTCAGCGACCGTAAGGTATTGACATTTATACTCTCCCAATTGCTGAATAATGCGTTTCAGTACACTCCGCATGAAAACGGAAAGATTTGTATCTGCGGATGGGAGATCAACGCTGCGGATTCTTCCCAGGCACCGGTGATTCATCTGGCTGTGCGTGATAACGGCGCAGGTGTTCCCACACAGGATATTCCATTTTTATTTGACAAAGGATTTACCGGCAATCACCCGGACCGCCGGAACGCAACCGGCATGGGCTTGTATCTGGTGGCGAAATATGCGGATGCGCTGGCAATCGATGTGATAGTAGAAGACGATACCTATCAAGGGAAAGGATTTGCAATCCGGCTGAGTTTTCCGGCGATTTCTCACTTGCCATCTCCGGAGCGCTTATGCTAAGATAATGTCAAAACACACCAAAGGAGTGACCTGACATGAAACAAATAAAATGGGGAATTATGGGTGCGGGACGAATGTCCGGCTGGTTTACGGAGGCGCTTTCGATACTGCCTGACGCTAATCTTTACGCAGTCGGTTCAAGAAATCTTGCAAAGGCACAGCATTTTGCAGAAACCTATGGATTTCAAAAAATGTATGGTTCTTATGAAGAGTTGGTACGCGACCCGGAGATCGATATCATTTACATCGGCACTCCCGTACGTTATCACTACGACTCCTTGATGCTCGCCCTGCACGCCGGGAAACACGTATTGTGCGAAAAAGCGTTGACCGTAAATGCCTCTCAGGCAAAAGAGGCTTACGCGCTAGCCCGCGAAAAGCATGTATTTCTAATGGAGGCAATGTGGATGAAATGTCAGCCCGCTTACCGCAAGATGCTGGAATGGATCCGCGGCGGACTAATCGGGGATATTCAGTCGGTGGAGGCACGTTTTTTCACAAAAGCCGGAAACGGACACCGTCTGTTTCAACACGAGATTGCCGGAGGTGCATTGCTTGATTTAGGTATTTATCCGCTCACTGCCGCCTGTGATATTCTCGGGTATTCTCCTGACAAAATCGTAAGTCACGCTGCCATTGGCAAAGAGCACGTAGACTATTCCAATTCCACGTTACTTTCTTACAAAAACGGCAGTTATGCATCTGTGAACAGCGGTCTTGCCTTGTCAAAAATGGTTTCTCTGTTTATCATCGGGACAAAGGGACGTATCTGTATCGATAAAGAATTTTTCTTTCAGGCGGAGCATATCGAGGCGTACGGATACAACGACACCTTGCTTGGCAGCTTTGACGGGAAATTTATGAAAAACGGATATGAATTTGAGGCGATCGAAGTGATGGATTGTCTGCGCCGCGGCAAAACGGGGAGCAATCTCGTTCCTGTCAGCGAATCTATCGCCTTGCTGGAACTGATGGATCAACTGCGCGCGCAGTGGGGACTGAAATATGATTTTGAAGAAATTTAAACAAAAATAATAAAGAACTATGTGAATCCCTCACCGTAGACGGCCGCGTTCATATGCTGGCAAATAATAAATTTATCATGATCCTTTCCATCCTTGTATTTATTTCTTATCTCAGTTCCAATAAGAGATATGACTTCGAATTTTTTGTAATGACAATGTATTGACGCAAGTCCGAGGTTGTGTTATGATGAGAAAAAAGGAGGTTTGTCTTATGGCTATTAATTTAAATGTTGCAATGGCACCAAAGGATTCAACCTTTCAAGTGAGAATTAATTCGGAAATAAAGAAAGCAGTTGAAGAAATCTACGCAAAAACCGGAATGACATTGACAGACGCATTTAACACATTTATTCAGCAGTCTTTAAATGTTGAAGGTCTTCCTTTTATTGTAACAAAGAATAGCAAGGAGGCCTTAAAAGAACAAGCGATTGCAATGCTTTTGCTTGATTTAAAACGTGCAGAAAAACGGGCAGAGATTGAAAGCTGGATTGATGCAGATGATTTGGAAAAAGAATTGGGGGTACTTGATTGAAAAAGATAAAATATACTCCCGATGCAGCAGATAAGTTACGTGAATTAAAAAAGTCTATTTCACAAGAATATGGTTCAAACAGTGCAAATAAGATAGTTAAAAACATAACTGATGCAATAAGGGGACTTTGTGATTATGAGGATAAAGGCCCGGAAGTATCGAAGATGTTTGATGTAACCACTGATTACCAATACTTATTTGTGTCTGGAAATTATGTGTTTTATCGAGTTGAAGATAAATATATTCGAATAATCAACCTTTATCGTGAAAAAGAAGATTTTATGTGGCAGTTATTCGGTATCGATAGCACTCCACAAGAAACGATTGATTATTGGAATGAATAAGAACGAGAGTGTCATTCTCTCTCATACAACATAGGGCACAAAAATCTGAAGAAAGACGCAATCTCCAATTTAAGATGCAGACCGGATCATAGAAACCAGTTCATCCGTAACATAAAGCTGTACTACTTCTTCTCCATCTTTCTCCCCTCAATTACTTACTGTCACACCAATCTCGACCGTTTCGTCCGCCTTGGTCTTTGGAGTAACAGTCAGGTCAGAATAGGAAAATTCCGTATAACTCTGTCCATAGTCAAAGAGATAAAAGGGCAACTTCTCCCCCTCTACATACGGGGAAGACCCACGCACGGCAGAACCTGGCAGATATGGCATCTGATATGGGTTTTCTCCGGTTTTTGACTTACTTCCTGCATTCCCGGCATCTCCGCATATGCATTCGTGAAATTTCTTTCATATGCTGATTCCAGCCAGTCTTTACGCTCGGAAGGCTGCTCCATAAGCCCCAGTTTAAGCTTTTTTATCATTTCTCCCAGACTGACTTCTGATTTTGCGGCACTTGTATCCTTTTTGAATTTTTCAGGTTCATCCTTCACAATTTCCTTTACAAGCAAAAATCGCAGCAGGCCAAGCACGCTCATCTCGATTCCGCTTCGCTTCATCTCGATATCCGTGCGGCGCACTTTTTTCTGCTCCAAGCCTTGCTCATTCGGATTCCGCCTGCCGGCTGCATCCTCATTTACGGCTCGCGCCTCCTTCGCACAAGCACGCTCATCTCGATTCCGCTTCGCTTCATCTCGATATCCGTGCGGCGCACTTTTTTCTGCTCCAAGCCTTGCTCATTCGGATTCCGCCTGCCGGCTGCATCCTCATTTACGGCTCGCGCCGTATATAAACAAAAAGAAAAAGATTCGCCTGAGAGCAAGCTCTCGCGAATCTTTTTCTTTTTGTTTATGCATGGCTTGGAGCTAACGCTCACATTCCTGCCTGGGCAGCGACTTCTGCTGCGAAGTCGTCAACTTTCTTTTCCAGTCCTTCACCTGTCTCGAAACGGATAAATCTCTTAACAGTTACATTTGCACCGTTTTCTTTTGCCACTTTCTCAACATACTGAGCAACAGACATATCGCTGTCCTGTACATATGCCTGATCCAACAGACAGATTTCTTTCATCTCTTTGTTCAGACGACCGATTACCATCTTCTCGATAATGTTGTCCGGCTTTGGTTTTTTGCTCTCTGCATTCTCCTTCAGAGCAACAGACATCTGAATCTCTTTCTCGTGATCCATGTATTCCTGCGGAATCTCATCGCGGGATACATATTTCGGAGACATAGCTGCTACCTGCATTGCAACATTTCTCAGACAGGTCTTAATCTCATCGTTGATCACATCGGTATCAGCCTCCAGAAGGATACCGATACGTCCGCCGCCGTGGATGTAAGAAACCACACATCCATCTGTTTCCACTTTCTCAAATCTTCTGATATTCAGATTTTCACCGATAACTGCAATTTTTGCTACCAAAGCATCTTTTACGGTCATGGACTCGTCCTCTGCCCATGGCTCTGCCATAAATGCGTCCATATCAGCCGCATTGCTGTTCAATGCCTGATTCGCAACTGCTGCTACATATTCCTGGAACGTCTCGTTCTTTGCCACAAAATCTGTCTCAGAGTTCACTTCTACGATAGAAGCTGCCTTGTCATCTTTTACAACTGTCATAACAAGACCTTCTGCCGCAATTCTTCCGGCTTTCTTCTCAGCCTTTGCCTGACCGTTCTTTCTCAGGTATTCGATAGCTGCATCCATATCACCATTGGTCTCGCTCAGAGCCTTCTTGCAGTCCATCATGCCTGCGCCTGTCATTTCTCTCAATTCTTTTACCATGCTTGCTGTGATTGCCATGATTTGTTTCCTCCAATTATGATATCACCCTTTTTTCGTGTCGGATTCCGCTTTGAAATCCGGCACAAAATAAGAGATGTGATCTTTACTCTTCTACAGCCTCGACTTCCTCTGCTGCCTCTTCCTCATAATATGTCTCTTCTGCTGCACCCTGATTTGCCTCAATTACAGCATCTGCCATCTTAGAAACAATCAGTTTTACTGCTCTGATTGCATCATCATTACCCGGAATAACATAATCCAGTTCCTCCGGATCGCAGTTGGTGTCACAGATACCAATCAACGGAATGCCCAGTGTATGTGCTTCCTGTACACAGATTCTTTCCTTCTTCGGGTCTACGATAAAGATAGCATCAGGGATTCTCTTCATTTCCTTGATACCGCCAAGGTTCTTCTCCAGTTTCTCCCACTCTTTCTTCAGCCCGATAACTTCTTTCTTCGGCAATACATCGAATGTTCCGTCTTCAGACATTCTCTCAATGTCTTTCAGTCTCTGGATACGGCTCTGGATAGTCTTGAAGTTGGTCAGCATACCTCCCAGCCATCTCTCATTTACGTAGAACATACCACAGCGCTCTGCCTCTGTGCGGATTGCATCCTGTGCCTGTTTTTTTGTTCCCACAAAAAGAATGGTGCCTCCCTGAGATGCAATGTCTGCCACTGCTGCATATGCATCGTCTACCATACCTACGGATTTCTGCAGGTCAATGATATAGATACCATTTCTCTCTGTGTAGATGTACGGAGCCATCTTAGGGTTCCATCTTCTTGTCTGATGTCCAAAGTGAACACCTGCTTCCAAAAGCTGTTTCATTGAAATAACGCTCATGTTTCTTTCCTCCATTTGGTTTTTTGTCTTCCGTATGCTTATCTTTACCTTGAGACCCTGCCTTTTTACGGCTTTGGCACCGTCAAGGATATCCGCATACGTGTTTTTTTGCAACATTCATAGTTTAGCATAGAACAGGCCGGAATGCAAGGACTTTTTATGGTTACTTCAGCCGGTGCTTCAGCCGGCGTTACTTCAACTCAGTCACTTCAGCTCACTTCGACTCATTTGTAACTTCGTCTCATTTATGAATTTCGATTCATGACGGTTCATTCCCTGATGAAATACGGAATATTACATTTTCTCTCACTCCTGCGCTCTATAATTGACTATCGTCATCTGCAATGTTTTCTCCCCACGGAACTCATTGACCGACGGATAATAAGTAAAGGACATCCTTCGTGAATGTTCTATCGTATACAAACATTCCTGCACTTCTCCGAAATAGATTGCCTCCATGCGGTTTCCGTTTTCATCCTGCACTTGAAATTTCAGCACATTATGATTTTTCCCGATAATACGCGGCGCAATCACCCTCAGGTTTCGCTCCGCGAATAAAGGTTTTTGATTTCCTTTGCCAAACGGCTCAAGCCTTTTCAATTCCTCCACCAGTTCTTCGGTAATATAAGGAATCGGCAGCGGCATATCAATTGAAACTTTCGGTATCAAATCATCCTCGCTCAATTGTGCCAGTTCATTGATTTGTTTCCGGAATCGGGCAACATTTGTACTCGGCAAAGACAATCCTGCTGCCAGTTTATGCCCGCCGAACTTCGTAAATAGTTGCCGGCACTTGCTCATTTCCTCAAACATATGGTAACCTTCAATGGAACGTCCCGAGCCTTTTACCCCATCTTCCGCCTGCGTCAGTATAAATGTCGGGCGATAGTATCTTTCACGAATACGCCCGGCAATAATACCGGCAATGCTCTCATGACAGTCCGGGAGATACACAACCAGCACTTTATCCTCTTTTAGCGACGTCTGTTCAATTTGCAGGACTGCCTGCTCTACTCCTTTTTCAGTCATTTCCTTGCGACTGTCATTGAGGGCTTTCAAATCCTCCGCCAGCATCACTGCCTCACGTCTGGTTTTCGCATTCAACAGCTCCAACGCACGTTTTGCCGTATCCAGACGCCCACCGGCATTAATGCACGGTCCGATGATAAACCCGACATGATATGCGCTCAGTTGTTCCACCGGCACCCCCGTGCATTCCATCAATGCTTTCAGTCCTTGATTCCCGGTTCTTTTGAGCATTTCCAAGCCCTGCTTTACAAAAATACGGTTCTCGCCAATCAAATCCATGACATCGCCAATCGTGGCAAGTGCCACATTTTCCATCAGATAATCAATATCATCCACGTCACGCTGCATCACTTCATAAAGTGCCTCCACCAGTTTATAGGCAACTGCGGCACCGCACAATCCCTTAAACGGATACTCACAGTCTGCCCGGTGCGGATCCACCACCGCATCTGCAGGCGGCAGCAAATACCTTCTCTCGATGGTTCCCCCCTCTCCGCGCTCACTTGTATCGCCTATTCCGTCAACATATTCCTCCGTATACGGCACTTCATGATGATCGGTTACAACAATCGTCATTCCCTGCGCCTTGCCGTACGCGATTTCTTCCACTGCAGCAATTCCGTTATCACAGGTAATAATGGTATCGATTCCTTCATCCAATGCCCGGTCAATCAGCATCCGGTTCAGTCCATAACCGTCCTTCATACGGTCAGGAATGTCGGTATCCACATCAGCTCCCAATTTGGCCAGTCCCTCTTGCAAAATATAAGTTGCATTCACTCCGTCAATATCATAATCACCGATGATACGGATGGCTGATCCCTCCCGAATTTTTTCCGCAATGATTTCCACTGCTACATCCATATCTTTCATCAGCATTCCGTCATAAAGGTCAGCAATCGTTCCATTCAAATAAAACTCAATCTCTTCTTCCGTAATGACGTCCCGATTCCGCATCAGTCTCGCCAAAATCGGAGAAATATGATATTTTCGGGAAATTGCCTGAAAGTCAGCTTTCTTCATCGTAACGAACCATTTCTCCATGTGCTGTTTCCTCCTCATATGTACCAAATCCTGCTGTGAATGATACCTTCCTGATATAATGTCTTTTTTTCAGAAAAGGGCAGGACTCCAAGCCTGTCCTGCCCTTACTATCACATCTCTTCAATACTTTTATTTTTTCTTATTCCCCGCTTTTGCCTCAATGGCTTTCCCTTCGCTCTCTTCCGATTTCTGCTCACGCCGCTTCATTACATACCACAAAGCACTCGTTATACATACAGATGAGAATGCTCCGCAAATGATGCCGACCATCAACGGAAGGGCAAATTCTTTGATAGAACTTACACCCAGCACATAGAGCACAGCCACCATCACAAATGTGGTGAAAGAAGTATAAATACTACGTGTCAACGTTCTGGTAATACTTCTGTTAACCAGTTCATTCAGACCCTCGTTCTTTTTCTTTGTCTTAAGTTCCTCACGAATACGGTCAAAGATGACAATCGTTGCGTTAATCGAATATCCGACAATCGTCAGCATGCACGCGATAAAGGTATTTCCCACGGATACTCTTGCCACCGCATAAAAACCGAGCACAACTAATACATCATGTAAAAGTGCCAGTACTGCACTGGTTGCAAAGCGTATGTCTTTGAACCGGAACCAGATGTAAAGCAGGATACAAATGGTGGACACAAGCACGGCGATGATGGCATCACTGCGCATCTCTGCACTGACTGTCGAGCTGATATTTTCCGTCTCAATTGTCGTCTCGTCCACGCCAAACTGCTCGCTCATAATCTGATTGAACGTTTCACGCTCATCCACATCCAGTGTCCTCGTCTTGAAAGTCACCTGATTGGTTCCCTCAATCTTCTGCACCTGTACATTCTTGTCTCCGGTTGCCTCTTCAATCAATGGAATAATCTGATCATCAATTTCATCCAAAGAATACTCTTTATCAAATGTCACGTTGGATGCAGTACCGCCGACGAAATCCAGACTATAATTGAACGCATTCCGTCCGCTTACACTGTTGATACCCATAAATAAAAATCCGATGAGAATCAAAGTTGCTGAAATTCCAAAGAATATCTTTCTTCTCTCTATAAAATGAATCGGTGTGCGCTCCGGTTTCGGACGTCCGTATAATTTTGAATTTTTTAAACCGACTGCGTAGAACGCGTAAATGATAAGTCTGGTAACCACAAGTGCTGTAAACATGGATACCACGATACCTAACATCAATGTCTGCGCAAATCCCTTGACAGTACCGCTTCCCAAAGCCCACAGTATAACCGCTGCAATAAAGGTTGTAATATTGCCGTCCACAATTGCAGACATCGCCTTCTTAAATCCGATGTCAAGTGCCGACTTCACGGATTTTCCAGCGGTCAATTCCTCTCTCACACGTGCAAAAATGATGACATTTGCATCCACTGCCATACCAATGCCGAGAATGATACCTGCGATACCCGGCAGGGTCAGTGTCAGATCAAATGCGTTGAGGGCAAGCAACATGATTCCGATATAAGCCAACAATGCGATACTCGATGCAAATCCCGGCAGCAAATAAACAATACAC
Organism: uncultured Lachnospiraceae bacterium; assembly: GCA_945827765.1. GTDB lineage: Bacteria > Bacillota > Clostridia > Lachnospirales > Lachnospiraceae > Schaedlerella. The sequence continues at coordinate 13,963 of CALZPS010000011.1, forward strand.
ATAAACACAAATACAATTGCCAGACCAATGGCGCCTGCAATCAAACTGGTACGGATTGCATCCTGCCCAAGCTGCGCTCCTACTACCTTAGAACGAATCTCTTCCAATTCCACGCTCAGACCACCGATACGGATGGTAGATGCCAGCTGACTCGCATCCTCATAGGTCATGTTAGCACCTGAAATCTCAGCTCGTCCATCTTCAATCACAGAATTAACGCTTGGCACACTGATGAATTCGCCGTCATAATAGATACCGATACTCTCTGAACCGGCTGCTTTTTTTGTTGCCTCTGCAAATTTTGTCGTTCCTTCCTCATTCAGTTCCAGACTCACGACATTCTCGGCAGCTCCGGTCGAAGACGACTGTCTGCTCTCTGCGGATGCTGTCTTAATATCAGCTCCTGTCAGTACAATAGCGCCGTTTCCTTCCAGTTCTTCCAAAGTCTTGTTTAACTCATAGTATCCGGTCGTGGAAGAATACAAAT
>CALZPS010000012.1 GCA_945827765.1 uncultured Lachnospiraceae bacterium
CTTCGTCCATAGCGATGTCGCCGCATCCGGATACACAGCATGTACCCATACCACGTGCAACAACGGCTGCATGGGAGGTCATACCACCACGAACAGTCAGGATACCCTGAGCGGACTTCATACCTGTGATATCTTCCGGTGAAGTCTCCAGACGAACCAGCACAACTTTCTCGCCTCTTGCAGCCCACTCTACAGCGTCATCAGCTGTAAATACGACTTTACCACAAGCAGCTCCCGGTGATGCACCAAGACCTTTACCCATCGGTGTCGCAGCTTTCAGAGCAGCAGCGTCAAACTGCGGGTGAAGCAGAGTGTCAAGGTTACGCGGGTCGATCATCGCCACTGCCTCTTCCTCTGTTCTCATACCTTCGTCAACCAGATCGCAGGCAATCTTCAATGCAGCCTGAGCGGTTCTCTTACCATTACGTGTCTGCAGCATGAACAGCTTTCTGTCCTGAATGGTAAACTCCATATCCTGCATATCTCTGTAATGATTTTCCAATGTAGAGCAAACCTTCGTGAACTGCTCGAATACTTCCGGCATCACGTCTGCCAGTGCGGAAATCGGCTGCGGTGTACGAACACCTGCAACAACGTCCTCGCCCTGAGCGTTCATCAGGAACTCGCCCATCAGTTTCTTCTCACCTGTAGCCGGATCACGGGTAAATGCAACACCTGTACCGGACTCATCAGACCAGTTACCGAATGCCATCTCCTGTACGTTTACAGCGGTTCCCCAGGAATACGGGATATCATTATCACGACGGTATACGTTTGCACGCGGGTTGTCCCATGAACGGAATACAGCCTTGATAGCTCCCATCAACTGCTCCTTCGGATCATCCGGGAAATCAGCGCCGATTTTCTCTTTGTACTCAGCCTTAAACTGATTTGCCAGCTCTTTGAGGTCTTCTGCCGTCAGGTCAACGTCCTGTGTCACGCCTCTCTCAGCTTTCATCTTGTCGATCAGTTCTTCAAAGTACTTCTTGCCCACTTCCATAACTACGTCAGAATACATCTGGATAAATCTTCTGTAGCAGTCACGAGCCCATCTCTCATTTCCTGTCTTTTTAGCAACAACTTCTACTACTTCTTCATTCAGACCCAGGTTCAGGATGGTGTCCATCATACCCGGCATGGATGCTCTCGCACCGGAACGAACAGATACGAGCAACGGATTCTCAAGATCTCCGAACTTCTTGCCCGTTACTTCTTCCATCTTCTCGATAGCGTCCATAATCTGTTCCATAATCTCGTCATTAATTTTTCTGCCGTCCTCATAATACTGAGTACAAGCTTCTGTTGTGATTGTGAATCCCTGCGGAACCGGAAGACCCAAATTGGTCATCTCGGCAAGGTTTGCACCTTTTCCACCGAGCAGGTTTCTCATGGTTGCGTTACCTTCGGTAAACATATAAACCCATTTTGCCATGTTTCTAATGACCTCCCTAATAAAATTTGCATATACTTGGACTAAGTTGCATATATATTCTAATAGTTTTGCATACTTACGTCAAGTTGTTTTTCCTTACATTTCCACCAAAAATGCTTTGTATCCTTTGTACGCTTCGTACACATCCGCTTTGCTCGTCAATTCCCACGGTGCATGCATGCTCATCACTGCCACGCCACTGTCAATCACTTCCATACCATAGTTTGCCATGATATAGGCAATTGTTCCGCCGCCGCCGATATCTACTTTGCCAAGCTCTGCAAACTGATACGCTACATTCTGTGCGTCCATCGCCCGGCGTACCTCTGCCAGATATTCTGCGTTGGCATCATTGGAGCCGCTCTTTCCGCGGCTGCCTGTAAATTTATTAAACACCAGACCTTTGGCAAAAAATGCAGAGCTGCGTTTTTCAAATGTCTCCGCGAACATCGGGTCATAGGCAGCGCTTACATCAGAGGAAAGCATTTTGGAATTCTGCAATGCCCTTCTCACCTTCAGTTCAGACTCCCCGACTGTCAAAGCTACAAGCTCGGCGACCACATTTTCAAAGAACCGGGAATGCATACCTGTCGCACCGACACTTCCGATTTCTTCTTTATCGACCAGAATGCAGCATGCTGTGCGCTCCAGATCTTCCACCTCCAGCATTGCAAACAAGGAAGTGAATGCGCAGACACGGTCATCCTGTCCGTAAGCCAGCACCATACTCCGATCAAATCCACAGTCACGTGCATTTCCGGCGGGTACGATTTCCAGCTCTGCAGAGACAAAATCTTCCTCTTCCATGTCATAATACTGTTTCAAAAGCTCGAGCATATTCGCCTTTACCAATTCTTTTTCTTCTTCGTCAAGGCCTTCCACTTTTGCCAATGGACAGCTGCCAATCAAAAGATCCAGTTTTTCACCCTCGATAACAACGCCGGCTTTCTTTTCCAATTGCTGACTTGCCAGATGGATCAACAAATCTGTAATGACAAATACCGGATCGTCAGCCTTGTCACCGATGCTTACTTCTGTTACTGTGCCGTCCTTTTTGGCAATTACACCGTGTATTGCCAACGGAATCGTCACCCACTGATACTTTTTGATTCCTCCATAATAATGAGTGTCCAGATATGCAAGTTCCTCATTCTCGTACAGAGGATTCTGTTTCACATCGATACGTGGAGAATCAATGTGTGCCCCCAGAATATTCATTCCGTTTTCCAGCGGCTGTCTGCCAATCTGGAATGCGGCGATGCTCTTATCCATGCACACCGCATATACTTTATCCCCTGCCTTCAACTGCGGTTTTTCATCCTGCTCCACTTCTTTCAAGTCCCGATAACCTTTTGCCTTTAGCTCGCGAACCGCCAGTTTCACGCACTCGCGCTCTGTCTTGCCCTCATCCAGACAAGCCTTATATCTGTCATTGATAGTGTTCAGTTCGGCAAGCTCGGATGCAGCATACTTTTTCCAAACATTTTCTCTGTCCATCTCCATATTCTCCTTCCATTTTCGCGAAAGTCGGGACGTCCCTTCAAAAGTTACGCCACGTACATCTTTCCATATTGATTATCGTCTCACTATGGCTTTCATTTTATACTGTCTTACGCAGGAACAGATTGCCATAGGTTTTATCTCTCCAGATTCAGCCACTGATTGCCGCTGGATTTCATTTTACCCTGCTTTTAAAACCGGAATTTATCCTCGAAATAGCTCTTCAAATCCTCGATCTTTACGCGTTCCTGCTGCATCGTATCTCTGTCACGCACCGTCACCGCGCCGTCTGTCTCCGATTCAAAGTCATAAGTGATGCAGTACGGAGTACCGATTTCATCCTGACGGCGGTAGCGTTTGCCGATATTTCCGCGATCATCGAACTCACAATTATAATATTTGCAAAGCTCGGCATAAATCTTTTCCGCACCCTCGTTCAATTTCTTTGACAACGGAAGTACACCGATTTTTACCGGAGCCAATGCCGGATGGAAATGCAGCACTGTACGGACGTCTCCGCCTTCCAGTTCTTCCTCGTCATATGCGCTGCAAAGGAATGCCAGTACCATACGATCCGCTCCCAGTGAAGGCTCGATGACATACGGAATGTATTTTTCTTTTTTCTCATCATCAAAGTACGTCAAATCCTGCTTGGATACTTCCATGTGCTGTGTCAGATCGTAATTCGTTCTGTCCGCAATGCCCCACAGTTCTCCCCAGCCAAACGGGAAAAGGAACTCCACGTCTGTCGTTGCCTTGCTGTAGAATGACAATTCTTCCGGATCGTGATCGCGGTAACGCACTTCGTCTGCTTTCAGTCCGAGAGAACTCAGCCAGTCTAAACAGAACTGTTTCCAATATGCAAACCATTCCAAATCCGTGTCAGGCTCACAGAAGAACTCCAGCTCCATCTGCTCAAACTCTCTCGTACGGAAGGTAAAGTTACCCGGCGTAATCTCGTTACGGAAAGATTTACCAATCTGTGCAATACCAAACGGAATCTTCTTGCGGGACGTTCTCTGCACATTTTTAAAGTTCACGAAAATACCCTGTGCTGTCTCCGGACGAAGATATACGGTATTCTTTGCATCTTCCGTCACCCCCTGAAATGTCTTGAACATCAGGTTAAACTGACGAATATCTGTAAAATTATGCTTGCCGCAGGATGGACATTTAATCTGTTTTTCCTCGATAAATGCGGTCATTTCCTCCTGTGACCACGCATCGACTGCGCCCTCGAGCACGATGCCGTTCTCTGCGCAATAATCCTCAATCAACTTGTCGGCGCGGAAACGTTCATGACACTCTTTACAGTCCATCAGCGGATCGGAAAATCCACCGAGATGTCCGCTGGCCACCCACGTCTGGGGATTCATCAGAATCGCACAGTCCACTCCTACATTGTACGGAGACTCCTGCACAAACTTCTGCCACCATGCTTTCTTCACATTATTTTTCAGTTCCACGCCAAGATTTCCGTAATCCCAGGTATTTGCCAGGCCGCCGTAAATCTCGGAACCGGGATATACAAATCCCCTTGACTTTGCAAGAGCCACTATTTTTTCCATTGTTTTCTCTGCCATAACACCATTTCCTCACATTCTTTGTTTACTATTCTGCATAAAATGTTTTTACTGCCGATTAATCGTTACCTATTATAAAGGTTTCTTTTATATTTGTAAAGAGTGCTGTTACAAAGGATAAAGATATTTCCTGACTATACGATTCGACATACGCGCATTACAACAATGTCTGCAATATCTCCAACGATTTAAATCGTTTTTCCACATATACATCACAGTATCGTTCCATCACTTTTTCCAGTTCTATCAGCACTTCTTCTGTCACCAAAAAGGTATATAATTTCTCGATTTTACTGCTTTCTATGTATTGCATACTATATAATGTGGAAGGGTGGAGTTTCATGCCGTCTATCACATCACTGCCGCATTCTTCACAGACAAGCCCGCCCTTTTTCACACTGAACTGCATCGGGCGTTCTGTATTCCCGCATGACACACAGCCGAACACCTGTGGTCCGACTCCGTTGATACACAATGCTTTCAATTCAAAGATACAGCGTATCAGACGATTTGGCAGCTTTTCGTTCGTCAGGGCTTTCATCGTCTGATAAAGAAGCTTTAACATTTCCCGCTCATCATTTGCCTCCCGCGTATAATAATTGGCAAATTCCAGAAAATAAAATCCATAGTATGCAGCAATCATATCCTGCCGAAGTTCCGAAAAATAATTGCTAATACGGGCAGACTGTATCGTATAAGAACTGCGCCCCACATAAAGAACGAATTCACCAAAAGAAAGGGGATTCACCGCTCCCACCAGGGGGCTGTTTGGCTTTCTCGCCCCCTTGGCAAATGCGGAGAGTTTCCCCTGTTCTCTGGTCAATATCACAACACGTCGGTCATATTCGCCGACCGGTGCTGTGGACAGCACCATTCCCGTCACTGTGATTTGGTTCATTCTCTCTGTTACCGCCTTCGTCTCTCTGTCCGCCGCCGTGCCCGTAGACTTCCATTTTATATCCCAGATAGTCACACACGCCACCGGTTTTTAAAAACTGTTCCCAGTATTGTCGCTCCATCAGTTCACCTCTTCATATGTGGTTTGGTTGTTCCCGCATTTTCCTGCACAAACAAATATCTATATTCTTAGGTTCTCCGATTGAGACTTGCTTATACCTCGTAAAAAATACCAGTAAGATTTATATACAACCACCTTGACAAATTCTCGCCTGCATTTGGGAACAGGCTCTTTCCGTCTGTCAGTATTCCTCCTCATGATATCCGAAATTTTTCATCAGATAATCACTGTCGCGCCAGTTTTTCTGCACCTTAACCCATAGTTTCAGATTGACTCTGCACTCCAAAAGCTGCTCAATTTCATAGCGGGCCGTGCTGCCGATTTTTTTGAGCATGGCTCCCTGTTTGCCGATGATGATGCCTTTGTGGGAATCCCGCTCACAGATAATCGTCGCGTCAATCTGCATCAGTTTTTTTTCCATCTTCATACGGTCAATTGCCACCGCGATGCCGTGTGGAATTTCATCCTGCAGACAATGCAATGCCTTCTCCCGAATCAGTTCCGACACAATCTGGCGTTCCGGCTGATCCGTAATCGTATCTTCATCATAAAACTGTGGTCCGTACGGAAGATACTGCAAAATCACCTTCACCAGTTCGTCCGTGTTTTCCCCGCTGCGTGCAGACACCGGAACAATCGCTGCAAAATCGTATTCCTTGCGGTATGCCTCGATACTCAGAAGCACATCCTCGGTCTTTACCATATCAGTCTTGTTGATAACCAGAATAACCGGGGTCTTCACACGCCCGAGCTGACTGATAATGTGCTGTTCTCCCGCACCGATAAATGTGGTCGGCTCGACCAGCCAGAGTACAACATCCACTTCATTCAACGTACGCTCCGCTACATTTACCATGTATGTGCCCAGCTTATTTTTAGCCTTGTGGATTCCGGGCGTATCCACAAACACAATCTGTCCTTCTTCCGTCGTCAATACAGTCTGGATGCGGTTGCGGGTTGTCTGCGGCTTGTTGGATGTAATGGCAATCTTCTGTCCGATCAAATGGTTCATCAATGTGGATTTGCCCACATTCGGACGGCCAATCAAGGTCACAAAGCCGGATTTGTAATTATTCTGCATCGTATCTCTCCTTTACTGTGAGCACTTGGCGAGGTTTATCTGGTTAAAACAATGTCTTCACTTCGCCAAACAGTGCTTTCTGTTCTTCAATCTTTTCTTCACTGCCGACAACGCACAATTGCTCCGCACTCAAAATAGCTGCCACCACATCAGCTAATTTACGGATATCCTCCTGCTGTGCCGTAAGAATCTGAGCGCGTTCTTCCTGAATCATTTCCGCGGATACATGATTCATATACAGATTCATCGAACGGTCTCCTTTTGCTGCAGGCGTCATCGGGCGGTCGATATTGCTGATTGTTCCGATAATATATTTGGTCATCTCCCGCTCATCTACGGTAAATCCTTTCAGATAGTCCACCACTCCGTCATATACATCCAGAGTCCGCTCCAGATTCGGATCCCGGTAAGAGACCAGATATCCCTCACCGATACGGTTAAACCCGCTCATACATCCATATGCACCGCCTTTGACACGGATATTCTGCCACAAATATTCATAACTCAAAATCACTTTCAAAATCTGCAGTGCACCGGTGTATGCCTGTCCCCGGTCAATGAAATTGCCTGCCTTCGCCACATATTGTACTTTGGAAGAGGTCTTAAATCCTTCGTTCCGTTTTACACAATGCAAGATGCAGCGGTTTTCTATTTCCACTTTTCCGCCGTACAGTGTTCCCATGGTTTTCAGCAGTTCATCCTGTGCCGCCGCAAGCCCTTCAGGAGCGGAAGTATAACTTACCATCAGATTGTCCGCCCGGAAAATCTGTCTTGCAATGTCCCTGAGGTTTCCAATTAATTCTGCCTTCTTCTCTGCAAAATGCTCTTCCACCTCTTTTACCACCTGATAGAATCCGATACCGTCCGTGTCATCTTTAAATTTTGATAACGGGGAGGCGTAGGATGCCGCTCGCAGTACCGCCGTGGTATGTCCGGAAGACTGGAAACTCATCTGCAGTCTGGATTTTAACATTGCCAAAATCTCTTTCAGCCGTTTCTCATCGTCCAGTTTGGACTCCATAAGTATCTCACGCATCATGGCAAAGAGGATATCCATCTTTGTATACAATGCTTTTCCTTTGATTTCAAAGGTGGCCCGGAACTCTTTTTCTTTCACTTTCGTCACATCCGGGTAAAGTTCCAGAGACGTGCCGATACCGCCCGTGTGCACATTGATTTCATTAAACAATTCGCTATATTCATAGTGAGTCGTATCAATAATTCCCAATACAGACTGTAAGATTCCCACATACGGCAGTTTTTCCTCCGGCACAGCGGACAAGTCAAACATCCATGTCAGATACCCGATGCCATTCGTCTCCACCGGATGATGGACGAATGGAACCCCCTCCACCTCACTGACTTCATTATAAATCGGGGCAATATCCGGGGAAATGTCTTTCCGCTCAAGAACCGGTATCCGTTCAATGTCCTCTTTTGCATCCTCTGACTCTTGATAAGCAATCAGCGCCGCAGTATCTGCAGTCAATTTTTCTATTTCTTCCGTACTTAAAGATGCTTTATACCTTTGCAGTTTTTCTTCCAATTCTTTGTCCAGACGGGCAGTTCTGCCGCGCTCCGGTTTCAAAACCACGATTGTTCCATGCGTGTTGTCCAGAATCCAAGTCTGGATCAGCTGCTCAAAATAACCGCTCTCCACCTGATTTTTCAGATATTCAAATGTTTCCAGTGCTTTGATATGAATAAACGGTTTACTCTCATCATAAAGCCAACTGTCAAACAACTGCAGCCCGTACATCAACCCTTTTGGATAATTTCCAAAATCCGCCTCACGGAACCTGAACTCATGATAGTTGATGCCTGCCAGAAGTGCCTTCCTGTCAATTCCTTCTTCCACAATCTGCCGCAAAGTTTCCTCAATGACATCCACAAACTGCTGTTTCTGCTCTGCGTCCGCATTCTTGGCAATAACAGAGAACATCGGCTGGTAAATACCGTTATCGTAAGAACCCATAATATCTTTGCCGATTCCCGCATCCAGAAGTGCTTTTTTCAGCGGTGCACCAGGCGCAGACAACAACGCATAATCGAGAATCTGGAATGCCAGATACAATTTTTCGTCCAGACTCGTACCAATTACTTTATTGTAAGAAAGATAGGTATTTTCTTTCTCGGACTCCTCACGGGAAATGGAATACATCTCCTCGATTTCTCTCACCTGTGCAAACGGCTGCTGGTAAGTGATTGTAGAATCAACCGGACTGTCCACAAAGTGACTTAAATATTCCTTGTCCAGCCAGTCCAGTTTTTCCTTCATATCCATATTACCATAAAGATAAATATAGCTATTAGAAGGATGATAATATTTTCTATGGAAATCTAAAAATTGCTCATAGGTCAGTTCCGGTATCACATCCGGGTCACCGCCTGATTCAAAAGCATACGTCGTATCCGGAAACAGAGAATTCAAAATCACACGGTCAAGTACACCCTCCGGGGAGGAAAATGCCCCCTTCATTTCGTTGTACACCACTCCGTTGTACTCCAGTTTGTCATCCACACTATCCAGCTTGTAACTCCAGCCCTCCTGACGGAAGATTTCCTCATGCTTGTATATATTCGGATAAAACACCGCATCCATATAAATATGCATCAGATTCTGAAAATCCTTGTCGTTGCAGCTGGCAATCGGATAGACGGTCTTGTCCGGATATGTCATGGCATTTAAGAAGGTATTTAAAGATCCTTTGACCAGTTCCACAAACGGATCCTTGATAGGGAAATTTTTGGAGCCACAAAGTACGGAGTGCTCCATAATATGTGCCACCCCGGTACTGTCCGACGGCGTGGTACGAAAGCCGATGGCAAATACTTTATTTTCATCATCGTTTTCGATCAGCAGGATACGAGCTCCGCTTTTCTTATGTTTCAATAGTTTCCCCTTTGATTTGATATCCGATAAATCTTCCTCCTGAATCAGGCTGTACGACTCCAAATGTTCCATATTCATACTGTCTTGTTTTCCTTTCTGTTTTTGACTTTTTATTTATCTTTGACAGGATACCGTTTTCAAAAGTTTCTACTCCCGGCATCTTGACAGGAAGACGGACTGGCAGCTACCGTTTTTGTTGCCACGATATCCACACCTGTCCCGGCGACATTCTGTAAAATCACATCTCCGATGACAATCGGTGCGGTCACCGTAAGCCCGTTTATTTCCTCCATACAGGCTAATATTTTCTCCTTCGGGATATCCTTCTGCGTCTTGACGGATACCATGCGGTGTTCCCCGCCTTTCACACGGACGCTTGTCGAGACAATGCGGGTAGGATTGGTCAATTCTTTGAGGGCATAACTCTCCCCGCGCGGACAGGTGTTGCCTTTGACCGACACGACCTCTGTCCCATTCTGCTCCGCCTGGAGCTGACATCCCAGCGGACACCCGATACAAATTAGTTGCTTTGTATTCATTTATATTACCTCCACCCGGATTATCAGACGATTGTTCTGCGCTCCGGTTTCTATCTGGGAAAGCAGCAGCTCTTTCTTCAATTTTAACTGTTCCATCTCGCCGGGTGCCATGACCGGACGTTTTTTTGACACAATCTGTCTGTCATTCAAATATGCTCGGATAAAACAGTTTTTATACACATTTCCCACCCGGAAACGAATCGTCTGTTCGTCCTGCATCTGTGACAACCGGATATGCGACGGCACGGTATAGCGCACGCCTTCCTGCGGACAAATCTCAATCTGCACACCAGGCACTGCATTCCGTGAATCTTTCACATAAGCAGCGGCATTTTTTCCCGCGGCGTCGGCTTCCTCCGAAACATAATCGACCAGATCATGTACATGCAGTACATTTCCGCAGGCAAAAACTCCGCTGATATTGGTTTCCAGACTTTCATTCACGAAAGGTCCGGATGTAACCGGATTTAATTTCACACCCAGTCCGGCAGATAGTTCATTTTCCGGAAGAAGTCCGACCGATAAAAGCAGAGTGTCACACTCATATGTCTCTTCCGTACCGACAATCGGACGATTTTGCTCATCCACACGGGCTAATGTCACACCCTCCACCCGTTCTTTTCCTTGAATATCTATCACGGTATGGCTCAGTTTCAGAGGAATATTATAATCATCCAGACATTGGACAATGTTTCGCTTGAGTCCTCCCGAATATGGCATCAGCTCCGCCACCACCTGTACCTGTGCTCCTTCCAGCGTCATACGTCTCGCCATAATCAGGCCGATGTCGCCGGAACCGAGAATCACCACTTTCTTTCCTGGCAGATACCCTTCCATATTGACCAATCTTTGTGCTGTTCCGGCAGAATAAATTCCCGCCGGACGATACCCCGGAATATTCAGTGCACCGCGTGAGCGCTCGCGGCATCCCATCGCCAGAATGATCGCTTTGGAGAAAATCTGATACATTCCGTCCTGGCGATTCATGGCTGTGACGATTTTCATTGGTGCATCGGGCGCAATATCAATCCCCATCACCATCGTATTTAATCTATATTCTATATGCCGCTCTTCCACTTGTTTGATAAAACGGTCGGCATACTCCGGTCCGGTCAGCTCTTCCTTAAATGTATGTAATCCAAATCCATTGTGTATGCACTGATTTAAAATACCGCCCGGCTCACGGTCTCTCTCCAATATCAAAATGTGCCTGATACCTGCATCATGCGCTGCCACTGCCGCAGCAAGTCCCGCCGGACCTGCCCCGATGATTACAATATCGTACTGCTGCATCCTGCCACCCTCTCTCTCTGTCCGGTTATCAGTCTGGAATTTCCTCCGCACTTTGTTAATTCTTCCATCGGAATCTTCAATTCACGGTGCAGGATTTCCATTGTCCGTGGGGAACAAAAACCGGACTGACATCTGCCCATTCCCGCACGTGTCCTGCGTTTTACACCATCCAATGATTTCGCTCCCAGAGGTCTGTGGATTGCATCGAGGATTTCCCCTTCGGAAATCATTTCACAGCGGCAAATAATATTTCCATAAGCCGGCTGATTTTGAATTAACCGGTTACGTTCTTCCAACGTCAATAAAGCCGGATTTAAGATTCCTTTTCTCTCAGGAGTAAACGAAGGGTTGTCCTCCAACTGCAGCTTGTCTTTCAACAAATCTGCCGCCAGCACGCCGATTGCCGGGGCGCTGGTCAGCCCCGGTGACTCGATTCCTGCACAATCAATGAAACCCGGGGCATCTTCTACCTCTCCAATAAGAAATTCATGTCCGTCTTCATGCGCGCGCAGTCCCGCAAAACTGGTGATCACTTTTTTCAGAGGGAGATTACGCACGCTGTTGCCCGCCTTCTGCCGTATCGTATCAATTCCTTCCGCCGTCGTGTTCTTCCCTTCCTTGTCCGTAATATCCACCGCCGTCGGTCCAATCATCAGATTTCCATGAACCGTGGGTGTGACAAGCACCCCTTTACCATATTTCCCCGGAAGAGCAAATATCGTATGAGAAACATGATTACCTGCGCTTTTATCCAGCAGAATATATTCTCCCTTCCGCGGAGTAATATGAATCTTCTTCTCACTGACCATATTGTGAAAACGGTCGGCATAAACACCGGCAGCATTTACCACACAACGTGCCTCATAAATGCCTTTGGAGGTTATAAGTTGATAATGGCTCTCCTTTTTTATTATTTCCTTTACTTCTGTGTCAAAGGCAAACTCTACACCGTTTAAAAATGCATTCTCGGCCAAAGCGATATTCATCCCAAACGGACAGACAATGCCGGCTGTCGGCGCATAAAGAACCGCCACTGTCTCCCCACACAGGTTCGGCTCCATGAAGAGCGCCTCCTCGCGGGTAAGAATCTGCAGATCTTTGACTCCGTTTTTCTGCCCCCGCTCGTATAACTCACTCAATCGGGGCAGCGCATTTTCCTCCGTGCATACGACAAAAGAACCGTTCTGATAAAACGGGAAATCCAATTCTTCGGACAATGCTTTCATCATCCGGTTTCCTTGGACATTCAATTCTGCCATCAGACTGCCGGGGGCGGCATCATATCCCGCGTGGACAATGCCACTGTTCGCTTTTGACGTGCCGCAGCAGACATCCTCTTCTTTTTCCAGTACGCAGAACTTTCCCTTACACCGAGACAGTTCCCGGGCAATCGATGTGCCGCTCACTCCTGCCCCGATGATAATAATATCATACATCCTGTCACCTCCGTTACGCATTTGTACCTTCTTGCAGTTTCCAAAGTCATGCCTTTCCATGCTGTGATGAAAAATATGACCTATTCTATCTCCATGATACCTGAGAATCACTTCGCACTTTGTGCTCTCGTCATTCATTATATGTGATTTTTGATATATCTTCAAGTCGTTTTGCCGGACATTTTCTTCGTTATGTATCGCACAAGCCAGAACGTTATGCCACCAATCAAAAGTATGCGGATCACCAGCGCATACCGTTCCAGATAGATAAGCACTGTTTCCCACGATGCACCCAGCATCGCCCCGATAGACACGAGTAAGATATTCCACACGGTACTGCCGATAACAGTATACAAAAGAAATGGCATCATCGGCACCTGTGCCATCCCTGCCGGAATCGATATCAGACTGCGGATAATCGGCACACAGCGGCCGAAAAGAATTGCTTTTTTCCCTTTTTTCTCAAACCATTTCATGGTACGTTCTACTTCTTCTTTGTCGAACCCCAGCAGCTTAAACAATCTGCTCTCCGAAAAACGCGTCAGTCTGTCCGGAGTCATGGACGAGCCCACCCCATATAAGACCAGCGCACCAATGGTAGAGCCAAGCGTGGAAAATATTACCACGCCGGGCACATTCATCTTTGTGTATGTTGTCATAAATCCGCCGAAAGTCAGAATCACTTCGGATGGAATCGGAGGAAAAATATTTTCAATGGCAATCAGAAAGCATACCCCCAGATAGCCATAAGTATCCATAATATGAATCATCAGCTCCTGCATATCGTCAGACTCCGTTTCTTCTTCATCTTTCCTGATTATATATATGTAACGGCTGACTGCAAAATGTCTGTGAAACATTATGGTTTGGGGTTCTGCAAAATGAAACGATTCTTTCTGTTCACCCGCATGGATGTCCTGCAAGAAGTTCCTGCTCTGCAAACAGTGCATCCACCGCCTCCTCATATATCCGGCACCTCTCTGCCTTGCGGATTTTTTTCGCATATTTCTCATAGTCCGTAAAGGCAGGTGCCAAAAAGCTCCATAATTCTTTCATTTTAAATAAAATCGTTTTCTCTCCGGATAATACAGTGCAATATTTTTCATACAAATGGTCGTGAAAAAGACGCAGACTTGCTTTATCAAGCGCAATCCCTGTGCAAATCTGGCGTGTCAGCCCGGGATTCATCAGTATTCCCCTGCCAAGCATGAGCGTTTCCACCTGTGGGAAATGTTCCTTAAACTGCTGATAATCTTCCCACGAAAATATATCTCCATTATAACAGACAGGATTTTTGCTGCCATTAACCGCCTCTGAAAACACGTTCAAATTGGGATGATTCTTGTAAAAATCTTTCTGAACACGTGGATGAATAATCAGTTCTTTCAGCGGATACTGATTATAAATCTCCAGAAGCTTTGCAAATTCTTCAGGATTATCTCTGCCGATTCTGGTCTTTATGGACACTGATACATCGACTTTTTCGAACACTTCGTACAGAAAACGGTCAAGCCTGTCCGGATATGCCAAGAAACCGGAACCGCGCCCTTTTGAAA
>CALZPS010000013.1 GCA_945827765.1 uncultured Lachnospiraceae bacterium
GATCTAGTACGGTCTCGTGGGCTCGGAGATGTGTATAAGAGACAGCGGTGGCAGTACAGAGTATGGATGGTGCCTATATCGCTAGTTTCGATATCGCATTAAACAAATCATTTACTTCGGCGAGTCTCAAGATGTCCACCGAAAAACTTGGGACACTGAGTCAGCCGGGAGAATCACTGTACGGCATTCAATTCACAAATGCCGGAAAAATCGTGGTTTTCGGCGGCGGTGAACCGCTTACGGTAAATGAAAAAATTGTCGGAGCAATAGGCGTAAGCGGAGGCAGCGCCGCTGAGGATACGTTCCTTGCCGCCTATGGCAAAGATATTTTCAAGGAGGTATTGGCGTGTCTGTAAATGAACAGATGATTCAGGATATCGTGCAGGAAGTGATGGCAAAGCTCACAATCGCATCGGATGCAGCCGGAAACCACGGCGTATTTCAGGATATGAACGATGCAATTGCTGCTGCACAGAAAGCACAGAAACAAGTTGCCCGGATGTCCATGGATCAGAGAGAGAAGATTATTTCCAACATTCGTACAAAGATTAAAGAACATGCTGAAATCCTTGCACGTATGGGAGTACAGGAGACCGGCATGGGAAATGTCGGACACAAAATTCTGAAACACCAGTTGGTCGCGGAAAAAACTCCGGGAACGGAGGATATCACGACCACTGCATGGTCGGGAGACAGAGGACTGACCCTGATTGAAATGGGACCGTTCGGAGTGATCGGAGCAATCACTCCGTGTACAAATCCGAGTGAGACAGTGCTCTGCAATACAATCGGCATGCTGGCAGGTGGTAATACAGTCGTATTCAATCCGCATCCGGCGGCAATCAAGACATCTATTTATGCAATTAATCTGTTGAACGAAGCCTCCATAGAGGCGGGCGGACCGGACAATATTGCATGTACGGTCGAGAAACCGACGCTGGAGACCAGCAATATTATGATGAAACACAAAGCGATTCAACTGATTGCCGCAACCGGCGGTCCGGGAGTCGTGACAGCGGTTCTCTCTTCCGGAAGAAGAGGAATCGGAGCAGGAGCAGGCAATCCGCCGGCTCTGGTAGATGAAACTGCTGATATCCGCAAAGCAGCACAGGATATCGTAAACGGCTGTACGTTTGATAACAATCTTCCGTGTATCGCGGAGAAAGAAATCGTGGCGGTTGATTCTGTGGTGGATGAGCTGATGCATTATATGGTATCCGAGCAAGGATGCTATCTGGCCTCTAAAGAGGAGCAGGATGCGCTGACGGCGGTGGTTTTAAAGGATGGCCGCTTAAATCGTAAATGTGTCGGCAGGGATGCGAAGACATTGCTCTCCATGATTGGAGTGACAGTGCCGGACAATATCAGATGCATCACATTTGAAGGACCGAAAGAGCATCCGCTGATTGCCGAAGAATTGATGATGCCTATCCTGGGCGTTGTTCGTGCAAAAGATTTTGATGATGCGGTGGAAAAGGCAGTGTGGCTGGAGCACGGCAACCGCCATTCCGCACATATCCATTCCAAAAATGTGGATAACATCACCAAATATGCCAAGGCAATCGACACGGCGATTCTGGTCAAGAATGGTCCGTCATATTCGGCACTGGGATTTGGCGGAGAAGGATTCTGTACCTTTACAATAGCCAGCCGTACCGGTGAGGGACTTACAAGCGCCAGCACATTTACAAAGAGAAGACGCTGTGTGATGTGCGAAAGCTTGTGCATACGTTAGGCCGTGCGTTGACGTTATAAGCGCTGTGTGTAAGGGTACTTACAGACACGGCGAAAATGCTAGATAAAAGGGAGGAAACAACAATGGAAATGAATTCCGCAAATGTGGAAGCCGTTGTGAAACAGGTTTTAGAGCAGATGCTTGGTTCTCAGGCAGCAGCTCCGGCAGCGGCTAAAACAGAAAGTCAGGCGATTCCGAAGACGGCTCATGTAGCTATGCTGACCGCTCTGGAACACTATGACATCAAAGAATTCCCGATGCCGGAAGTCGGAGACGGAGATATTCTGGTCAAGGTAGAGGGATGTGGAGTCTGTGGAACGGACGCACACGAATTCAAGAGAGACCCGTTTGGATTGATTCCGGTGGCTCTGGGACATGAGGGAACCGGCGAAATCGTGAAGATGGGCAAGAATGTAACGAAGGACAGCGCAGGCAAGCCGCTGAAGGTCGGAGACAAGGTTGTTACCTGTATGATTTTCAAGGATGACCCGGACATCGAAATGTTCGACCTGAACAAGAAGAATGTCGGTGGTGCGGATGTATACGGACTTCTCCCGGATGATGATATTCATCTGAATGGATGGTTCTCCGATTACATATTGGTACGGGAAGGCTCCACAATTTTCAATGTGAGTGACCTGGATTTGAAATCTCGTATCCTGATTGAGCCATGTGCGGTTTTGATTCACGCAGTGGAGAGAGCAAAGACGACGGGAATTTTAAGATTCAACAGTCGTGTGGTTGTGCAGGGATGTGGTCCGATAGGCTTGATTTGTATCGCAGTTTTGCGTACAATGGGTATTGAGAATATCGTGGCAGTAGATGGTAATCAGCAGAGACTTGATTTCGCAAAGAGAATGGGTGCAGAAAAGTCCGTGAACTTTATGGAGCATAAAGGCATTGAGGCTTTGACAGGTGCTGTGAAGGATGCGTTTGGCGGATACCTGGCTGACTTTGCATTCCAGTGTACAGGTTCACCGGTTGCTCACGCAAACATTTACAAGTTCATCCGCAACGGCGGCGGTCTTTGCGAGCTTGGATTCTTCATCAACGGCGGAGATGCGACCATCAATCCGCATTTTGATATTTGCTCCAAGGAAATTACCACAGTCGGCTCCTGGGTATATACTCTGAGAGATTATGCGACCACCTTTGATTTCCTGAAGAGAGCGAAGGGCATCGGACTTCCGATGGATGAGCTGATCACCCACGAGTTTACGTTGGATGAAATCAACGAGGCACACGTAACCAATCTGAAACAGGAAGGCTTAAAGATTGCAATCGTGAACAAATAAGTAAGCAATCCCAAGAAGGAGAAACGATATGGGAGAAGCAGTAGGAATGTTGGAGGTATACGGACTGGCGACTGCATTTGCGGCAGCGGATGCCGGATGTAAGGCAGGAAATGTCAGACTGGAGACCTTTGATAAGAATAAACCGGCGAATGCGGATGCATTGCCCGTACCGGTCATCGTGATGATTAAATTCCGCGGGGATATCGCGGATGTGAAGGCAGCCTTGGAGGCAGCCCGCACCAGAGCCAACGAGCTGGCAGGTGTCGTGACGGAATATGAGATTGCAAGACCGACTGAGGATACGGAGAAAATGTTGAAGCTAAGTGGTTTAGACAAAGGAAAACCAAATAAAAAATATATGAAAGAAGTGTAGGAGGAAACGAAAATGGCACAGTTAGCATTAGGAATGGTAGAAACAAGAGGACTTACAGCAGCAATTGAGGCTGCAGATGCAATGACAAAAGCAGCAGAGGTTACATTGGTAGGAACAGAGAAGATTGGTTCCGGTCTGGTAACTGTTATGGTACGCGGAGATGTAGGTGCTGTTAAGGCAGCAGTTGAGACAGGTGCGGACGCAGCAGCAAGACTTGGCGAGCTGGTTGCAACACATGTAATCCCGAGACCGCACAACGATGTAGAGAAGATTCTTCCTACCGTTTAATGAAAAGCACAAGCCCTTACGGATTTTGTTTACGGAAGTTTCAAAGTAAAGGAGCAGTCTCATGGGACAAGCGTATGGATTTTTTGAAATCCCGAGTGTGACGGCGGCAGTGGTGGCAATTGACATTATGTGCAAGACCGCCGGTGTGGAGCTGGTCACATGGGAGAAGAAATTAGGCGGAAGACTTGTGACGGTTATCATCCGCGGAGACGTCTCCTCGGTGACACAAGCCATAGAGGCCGCAGCGGCAGGCGGAATCAAAAAGCCTGCGGCGTATGTTGTGATTCCGAGTCCTCATGAAGAGATTCTCAAAATCATCAACAGCAGTAACAACAGAGTAAGCTAAGGGAGGCAGTATCATGGCAGAAGAGAAAAAGCCGACAAGTCGGGGAAAACGAAACAACGTTTCCGACGCAGCAGACACGGTGAAGAAAAGCACAGCTGCATCCGCGAAAAAAACAACAAAAACAGCAACAGCCAAAGCTCCGGCAAAGACCGTCCAGAGAGTGAGACGGACCACACAGAAAGCGGAGCAGGAACAAAACATAATTATCCCAAAGGAGGAAAAAAGAATGTCACAGGAAGCATTAGGAATGGTTGAAACAAGAGGTTTGGTAGCATCTATCGAGGCAGCAGATACCATGCTCAAAGCAGCAAACGTTGTTCTGGTAGGAACAGAGAAGATTGGCTCAGGTCTGGTAACCGTTATGGTACGCGGAGACGTAGGAGCAGTAAAATCTGCGGTAGAGTCCGGAGCTGAGGCAGCAGGCAGACTTGGTGAACTGGTTGCAACACATGTAATCCCGAGACCGCACACAGATGTGGAGAAGATTCTTCCGGCAATCAAATAACAAACCGGGCATCGTTTAGATGTTCCTAGTGCCTGCATGGGCGGGGAAACCCGCCCGCAGGAGTAAGGAGAATCGCTATGGAGAATAAAGATATCGCTCTGATTACCAGAATGGTATTGGAGACAATTGAAAAGCAGAAAGACTCCGCAAAAGGCGGTTATATGGTTCCGGTCGGTGTGTCGGCCAGACATATCCACCTGACACAGGAGCATGTGGAGGCATTGTTCGGAGAAGGCTATCAGCTCACGAAGAAAAAAGAACTGATGGGCGGACAGTATGCATCAAATGAGACGGTGACAATCGTTGGTTTAAAACTCAGAGCAATCGAGAATGTGAGGATATTAGGTCCGGTCAGAAGCAAATCTCAGGTGGAAATTTCCGCTACGGATGCGATTCGTCTTGGCGTGAAAGCGCCGATCCGGGAATCGGGCAATATCGCAGGTTCTGCTCCGGTAGCTGTGGTGGGACCAAAAGGTGTCATCTATCTGCAGGAAGGATGCATTATCGCCAAACGTCACATTCATATGGCACCGAAAGATGCCATGGCAGCGGGTGTACATGACGGGGATATCGTATCTGTGAAAGCAGACAACGAACGCGGGACAGTGTTCAATCATGTACAGATTCGTGTGGATGAGAGCTTTACATTAGAGATGCATATTGATACAGACGAAGCAAATGCAGCTAAAATCGCAACCGGCGATACCGTGAGAATCATACTGTGAACAGTAGCAACAGGAGGATAATATGCTCATAGGAAAAGTAACAGGAAGTGTTGTTTCAACACGTAAAAGTGACAACCTGATCGGCAATAAATTTATGATTATTGATGTGTTGGAGCATATGCAGAACGGTGCGAAACAGATTATCGCCATCGACAAAATCGGTGCCGGAATCGGGGAATATGTTCTGGTGGCACAAGGCAGTGCGGCCAGAGTAGGAACCGGTATGAAAGATGCACCGGTTGATGCTGCAATCGTCGGAATTATTGATGATGGAACAGGACTGGAGTAAAAGATTATGGATATGAAAGAATTGAGCGCAATTATGCAGCAGAACGGTATTGTCGGGGCCGGCGGAGCAGGATTTCCGACTTATGCCAAGCTGAATGAGAACGCAGACACGATTATCTTAAACTGTGCAGAATGCGAGCCGCTCCTGAGATTACATAGACAATTACTGGAAAAGTACGCGCAGGAAATCGTTGATACCTTCCATTTGATTGGTGAGGCGGTCGGCGCTAAAGAAGTCATTATCGGAATCAAGAAAGCATATACGAAAACGATTGATGCACTGAACGGCGTAATCGGGGCATACCCGGAAGTACGTCTGGGTCTTCTTGATGAAGTATATCCGGCTGGCGACGAAGTGGTTCTGATTTATGAAGTGACAGGAAAAGTAGTAAGACCGGGCGGACTTCCGATTGAATGCGGGGTTGCCGTATTCAATGTGGAAACCGTTTATAACGTATACCGTGCAATGAACCAGAAGACCCCGGTGGTAGACAAACTGGTATCCGTAGTTGCCGAGGTGGAGCATCCGGTGACCGTGCGTGTGCCGATAGGAACAAGCATCGAGGAAACCGTGCGGCTGGCAGGCGCAGTAACAACCAAAAATCCGGTATATTTTATTGGAGGACCGATGATGGGATTCATCGGCAGCGGTTCACAGCCTGTAACCAAGACCACCAATGCAGTACTGGTTCTTCCGGAAGAACACCTGATTGTTCAGAAGAAGAGAAAGAAGACATCCATCGACCTGAAACGTGCGGCAGCTTGCTGCTGTCAGTGTACGATGTGTACGGATTTGTGTCCGAGAAACAGACTTGGACATCCGATTCAGCCGCATTTGTTTATGCGTGCGGCAACCTGTAAAGATGTGCAGGAACCAAATATATTTGTCAATACATTTTTCTGCTGCTCCTGTGGACTGTGCGAGTTGTACTCCTGTATGCAGGAATTGGCTCCGCGTTCATTGATGGCAGAATATAAGGCAGGACTTCGGGCAAATGGTCTTAGACCTCCGCAGGTACAGCCAAAACCGGTCGGGGAAGAGCGGGAATACCGCAAAGTTCCGATGGAGCGCCTGATGGCGAGACTGGATTTGACAAAATACAACAAAGAGGCTCCGCTTGACGAGTCCGTGGTGCCGGTACAAAAAGTAAAAATCATGCTGAGCCAGCATATTGGTGCGCCCGCATCCCCGATTGTGAAGGTCGGTGACAAAGTAAATGCAGGGCAGATGATTGCAGAACCGGCAAAAGGATTAAGTGTAGGCATTCATGCTTCTATTGACGGAAATGTAATCGAAGTGACGGATAAGTATATTATCATAGAAAAGCAGGAAGGACGTGCAGGTAAATGAGTAAGGCAATAGGAATGGTAGAATATAAGACTGTTTCGGCAGGTGTCGTGGCGGCGGACGCTATGGTCAAGACCTCTGAAGTCAGCATCATCGAAGCACAGACCGTATGTCCCGGAAAATACATCGTGATTATCTCAGGTGATTTGAGTGCCGTTAATGCAGCAGTGGAGGCAGCGAGGACGCTGCATGGGCTGCATCTGATTAACAGTTTCGTGCTCGGTAACCCGCACGAGTCCATTTTCCCGGCTATCTATGGAGCGACGAAAATCGAAGAAGTTTCGGCTCTGGGAATCATGGAGACATATGATGCCACATCAATTATTGTGGCGGCAGATGAAGCTGCGAAGACGGCAATTGTCGATCTGGTTGAGCTTCGTGTTGCAAGAGGTATGTGCGGAAAGTCTTATCTGATGCTGACTGGTGAAGTGGCAGCAGTAGAAGCCGCAATCGAGCGGGCAAAGAACGTGGTGGCAAAGGACGGAATGTATCTTGATTCCTCCGTCATTGCACATCCGGATGCGCAGATAAGGAATGCAATCCTGTAATTCTGTCAAGCCATGCATCGCGAGATACAAATAGTCTCGGCAGGCTTGCTATAACATAACCCGGGAGGAAGATCATGCTTGCAATTGAACGACGAAATGAAATCCTGGAAAAACTACAGACGGAACGGCGGGTAGTGGTGAGTGAACTCAGCCAGCTTTATGATGTCTCGGAGGAGACTATCCGAAGAGACCTGGAAAAGCTGGTCGTTGACGGCTACGCCATCAAAAGTTATGGGGGAGCTGTAATCAACGAGAATTCCAACATCGACCTGCCGTTTAATGTACGAAAAAACCGCAATGTCATCGGTAAACAAAAAATGGCAGAATTGATTGCATCCCGCGTCAAAGACGGAGAAAGTATGATCTTGGATGCCAGTTCTACGGCGGTGTATATTGCAAAAGCATTAAAAGAAAAAAATAACCTGACGGTGATTACGAATTCCATCGAAATCGTGATGGAACTTCTGGATGCTCCCGGTGTGACAGTCATCTCTACAGGGGGAGTGTCAAGGGAGGGATCCTTTGCATTGGTAGGTCCACAGACAGACAGGATGCTGAAATCTTACCATGTGGATAAAGCAGTGATCTCCTGTAAAGGCTTTGATCTGGACAACGGATTTATGGATTCGGATGAACTGCATGCAAACAATAAAAGAACGATGCTGAAGGCTGCGCGGGAAAGAATTCTGGCGGCAGATGTCAGCAAGTTCGAAAAGAGTGCATTCATCACGGTCGGAACATTAAGTGATATTACTACTGTGGTGACAGACGAGCAGCCGGGAGAGGAATGGCTGAAAAAATTTGGAGAATACAATGTAGAGTGTATCTATCCTGAGTAATCAATGAGGACAATACAATGAAGAGTTTTGAAATCAAGACGAAAATCTTTTTTGGCGATCAAGCTTTGGACAGACTGTCGGAGATACCATACAAGAAAGTGCTGGTGATTACCGACCCATTTATGGCAGGCAGCAATATGTTTCGTCTGGTAACTGACCCGCTGAAAAAGGGAAATAAAGAGTTTGAGATTTTTAAAGATGTCGTACCGGATCCTCCGATTGAAAAAATATCGGAGGGTGTAAAAGCTATGCTTGCCTACAAACCGGATGCGATTATTGCTGTGGGTGGCGGTTCGGCGATCGATTCCTCCAAATCCATCCGTGAGTTCGCACTGCGCGTGGATCATTATGGAGATGTGGGGTTGATTGCAATTCCGACAACGAGTGGAACAGGTTCCGAAGTGACCTCATTTGCGGTAGTTTCAGACCCGAAGGAGCAGATGAAATATCCGTTGGTATCACCGGAACTGACACCGGATGAGGCGATTTTGGACGCAGAACTCGTAAAAAGTGTACCTCCCTCAGTGACGGCAGATACCGGAATGGATGTATTTACCCATGCAATAGAGGCCTGCGTGAGTGTTGACCGTAATGAATTTGCAACGGCACTGGCAGAGAAGGCGATTGAGATTTGCGGTGTGTTTTTGCTGAGAGCATATCTGGATGGAAATGATACCCATGCAAGACAAAAAATGCACGCAGCGTCCTGTTTGGCAGGATTGGCATTTAACTCGGCGTCACTGGGCTTAAATCATGGTATGGCACATCAGTTGGGAGCGACTTTCCATATCCCGCATGGCCGGGCAAATGCGATGTTGCTGCCGCATATCATTGAGTTTAACAGTGATATCAATAAGCACAGTAAGAGCCGTTCGGAGTATCTTCCGGCAGTAAGACGCTATTCGACGGTGGCTCAGATACTGGGACTGAGCAGCTATAATGAAATCATGACAGTCCGTTCTCTGGTGAACTGGGTACAATTCATGCTCAAGGAAATGGATATTCCGCTTTCCATCTCGCAGATGGGAACGATATCCGAGGAAGAGTATTTCGGGGCAATTGACCGGATGGCGGATGCTGCACTGGCAGATGCATGTACCGAGACAAATCCGCGTGTGCCGAGAAAAGCAGAAGTAGTACAGATATATAAGGATCTGTGGTAAGCGTTTGCAAAACGGATAAAGAAAAAGATGCCAGGCAGAATGTTTGGCATCTTTTTTTACAGGTATACGAATCTCTACGGATAATTTCGGCATAAAACAGTTGAAATCAGCATAAAGTTTGATATGATAAAAAATGTATCCGTGGGCGACAAGAGGATACATTTTTGCGTTATCTGAGATACGCTCCGCGAGGATGTGCAGGGATTCGGATCAGAAAGATGTCTGTTTCGCAGATTCGAATTCAGCCCCGGGACTAACAGGCAAATCTTGAAATGTTTAGAAAATATGGAGTCATATCATATGGAATGGAAATGGTTGAAAAATCGGAAGGTAAAATTATGCATGGAAATCGGACTGGCACTCGTTTTGGCAATTGTGCTGGGAGCAGGCGGCTCTTATATGGAGAAGAGAACACAGGAGGAAGAATTGCAGGCAAATGTGGCAGCGGAAAATGAGGCTGCGCGTGAGGCAGAAAAGATGCCCGCAAAACAGGATTCTTCCGAGGAAGTTTTCGCAGATGGTCAATACCCGATTATGGGAAACAGCGATGTGACTGCACAACAGTTGGCAGAATATTATAATGCATCGGGGGCAAAATATCCGGCTGAAGAATTGGGAAAGGGCGGCGCCGATTCGATAGAAACGTTCTGTCAGATGTACTGTGAGGAGGCAGCCGCTGAAGGGGTGCGGCCGGAAGTGGCTTTTGTACAGGCAATGAAAGAGACGGCGTGGCTTCAGTATGGCGGAGATGCCAAAATCGAACAGTATAATTTTGCCGGAATAGGCACGACCGGGGGCGGAGTTCCGGGCAATTCCTATGCGGATGTGCGGACCGGCATCCGCGCCCAGATACAGCATTTGAAAGCTTACGCCACGGAAGATATTCTGGCACAGGAGTGCGTGGATGACCGATATGAATATGTGAAGAAGGGCAGTGCCCCTTACGTGGAGTGGCTGGGACAGAAAGAAAATCCGCAGGGAACCGGATGGGCAACCGACGAAAACTATGGGTATTCCATTGTGCAGATGATCAACAAACTTATCCAGATGCAGTAGATAAATAAAATTCCCTAAATTTCCTAAATGTATTTTAAAATTCCTTGACAAATACCTCGTTCAAAGCTATGATAAATGATAGCTTAAGGAGACTTAACAACTATGTAACATTTACATAGGAGAAGTTGAAAAAGGTGTTGAGGAAAAGGAGTACATGATTCCTTCTGGCAGAGAGAACCGTTCGCAGGCTGGAAGACGGTTTCAGGGTTGGATCATGGAAGGTAGTTTCTGAACCGGATATCTGAACGATGGATGAGAG
The DNA here is from genome assembly GCA_945827765.1 of uncultured Lachnospiraceae bacterium. Taxonomy (GTDB): domain Bacteria; phylum Bacillota; class Clostridia; order Lachnospirales; family Lachnospiraceae; genus Schaedlerella. Next base: position 10,769 of record CALZPS010000013.1, read on the forward strand.
TAGGATATCCCGTGGTGGTTTACGTTACAGAACCTAGGAGAGAAAAACGAAGGTGGTACCGCGTAAATTACGCCCTTTACATTTTGTAGAGGGCGTTTCATTATATATGATACCAGGGTCAAACGGTCTAAGCCTACATGAGCTTGCTCATAGTTGAGGGCTTTTGACCCCAACATCATTATATATGCGGGTAAGGAGGAAACAAGATGAGTAAAGAACTGGCAAAGACCTACAATCCGAAAGAGATTGAGGAAAAACTGTATGAAAAATGGTGTGAAAACAAATATTTTCACGCAGAGGTGGACAGAAGCAGAAAACCGTTCACGACGGTGATGCCGCCTCCGAATATTACCGGAAAGCTGCATATGGGACATGCACTGGACAACACCCTGCAGGATATTCTGATTCGTTATAAAAGGATGCAGGGATACAATGCCCTGTGGATTCCGGGAACCGACCATGCGGCAATTTCCACCGAGGTGAAGGTGACGAACCAGTTAAAAGAGGAAGGAATCGACAAGAAAGAACTCGGACGTGAGGGATTTCTTGAGCGCACATGGCAGTGGAAGGAAGAATATGCGGGAACGATTGAAAATCAGTTGAAAAAACTGGGTATTTCCTGCGATTGGGACAGAGAGAGGTTTACGATGGACGAGGGCTGCTCCAAGGCCGTGGAGGAAGTGTTCATCCGTCTGTATGAGAAAGGTTATATTTATAAGGGTTCCCGCATCATCAATTGGTGCCCGAAGTGTAAGACTTCCCTCTCGGATGCGGAGGTAGAGCATGAGGATCAGGATGGACATTTCTGGCATATCAAGTATCCAATCGTAGGTACGGATGATTTTCTGGAAATCGCAACCACTCGTCCGGAGACGATGCTCGGAGATACGGCAATCGCGGTACATCCGGAAGACGAGCGGTATAAAGACATTGTGGGCAAAAATGTCCTTCTTCCGTTGGTGAACAAAGAAATACCGGTGGTGGCAGATTATTATGTAGACAAAGAGTTCGGAACCGGTGCCGTAAAGATTACACCGGCACACGACCCGAACGACTTTGAAGTTGGCAAGCGCCACAATCTGGAAGAAATCAATATCATGAACGATGATGCCACCATCAATGAAAAAGGCGGAAAATATGCAGGCATGGAGCGATATGAGGCGCGCCGGGCGATTGTGAAGGATTTGGAAGAGCAGGGCTATCTGGTTAAGGTTGTGCCGCATTCACACAGCGTTGGTACACATGACCGCTGCGGTACGACCGTAGAACCGTTGATCAAGCAGCAGTGGTTTGTCAAGATGGACGAGCTGGCCAAGCCTGCTATCGAGGCGTTAAAGACCGGAGAATTGAAGTTCGTGCCGGAGCGTTTTAACAAGACATATTTACATTGGCTGGAGAACATCAAAGACTGGTGTATTTCCCGACAGATCTGGTGGGGACACCGCATTCCGGCATATTATTGCGATGAATGCGGCGAATTCGTAGTGGCAAGAGAGAAACCGTCCGTATGCCCGCACTGCGGTTGTACGCATTTTACACAGGATGAAGATACGCTGGATACGTGGTTTTCCTCTGCACTGTGGCCATTCTCCACATTGGGCTGGCCGGAGCAGACCGAAGATTTAGAGTATTTCTATCCGACCGATGTTCTGGTGACCGGATATGATATCATTTTCTTCTGGGTTATCCGCATGGTGTTCTCCGGGCTGGAGCACACGAAAAAATCACCGTTCCACACGGTATTGATTCATGGTCTGGTGCGTGATTCTCAGGGACGAAAAATGAGCAAATCACTCGGAAACGGAATCGACCCACTGGAAATCATTGATCAGTACGGTACTGATGCACTGCGTCTGACGCTGGTTACCGGAAATGCACCCGGCAATGATATGCGTTTCTATCATGAGAGAGTGGAAGCAAGCCGAAATTTTGCCAACAAAGTATGGAATGCATCCCGTTTTATTCTCATGAATATGGAAGAAAATGTGAGTGAACCGGAGTCTGCGCTGATGACACCTGCAGACAAGTGGATTTTGTCAAAGGTGAATACGCTGGCAAAGGATGTAACTGAAAATATGGACAAATATGAACTGGGAATTGCAGTTCAGAAAATCTATGACTTTATCTGGGATGAGTTCTGTGACTGGTATGTGGAGCTGGTTAAATACCGCATATACCATAAAGAGGAAAATCCGGCTGAGGCCAACTGTGCATTGTGGACCCTCAAGACCGTATTGGGAAATGCACTGAAACTGCTGCATCCGTATATGCCGTTTATTACAGAAGAAATATACAGTGCACTGGAGCCGGAGGAAGAATCTTTGATGATATCCACCTGGCCGGTTTATAAAGAAGAGTGGAACTATCCGGCAGAAGAAGAATTGTTGGAACACATGAAAGATATCACCAGAGGTATCCGCAATATGCGCTCAGAGATGAATGTTCCGAACAACCGCAGGACAAAAGTATTTGTGGTGAGCGAGGATGTGAAACTCTTGTATGGTCTGGATCAGATGATCGAGTCTGTGAAACCTCTGATGGCGGCCAATGATATTATTGTGGAGTCAGAGAAAAAGGATATCGCAGAGGATGCCGTGTCAGTCGTAGTACCGGGAGCAACTGTCTATCTGCCGCTTGAGGATTTGGTGGACTTTGAACAGGAACTGGCCCGACTTTCAAAAGAAGAAGAGCGGCTTAACAAAGAAATTGCCAGAGCCAGAGGAATGCTTTCCAATGAGAAATTCATCAGCAAAGCTCCGGAGGCGAAGGTGGCAGAGGAAAAAGAAAAACTGGAAAAATATACGCAGATGCTGGAACAGGTACAGGAGCGTATGGCGGGATTGAAAAAGTAAAAAAGTGAGGCTGTCAATGAAAAAAATACAGTGGAAGAAACCGGATGTCAGAGGATTCTTTGAGAGAGTAAAGCAACTAAAATGGGAGGATATCAAAAACTACCATAAAGAGCGAAAAGAGCGCAGAAAACAGGCCTTAGAGGCACGCAGAAACAGTGAATTTGCAAAAAAGATGCAGCCGGTGTGGCTGTGGATGAACAGATTGTCCATTGTGATGCATTTTTTGCTGTCCTGTTTTCTGAACTTTGTCATTGAAGTATTTTCCCGCCATTCGCTGGTTGAGGCGTGGGAATATATGGTGGCTACAC
>CALZPS010000014.1 GCA_945827765.1 uncultured Lachnospiraceae bacterium
TTGATGGGCCGAATCAAGCGGTTGGTTTGATGTCTGGAGATGACATATGCCAGCAAAATCATAAATAAACCCAGAAACGCGACAAGAGGCAGTATCTGGAGTGCCGTTCCTGCCAGGCTGTCCCTCGTCTTTGCCACCCGCAGAACATTGCCGTTCTGCATCCGTATTGCATAATAATAAAGTTCTGCCCCTACCGTATCCGACATACGGATATCCTCGCCGCTTCCCTTTTCCAACGCCTCACGAATCTCCTTGCGCTCCTTATGGTTCTCCAGACTTGCCTCCCCGCCCTGTGAATCATAGAGGACATTGCCGTCCTGATCTATATAAGTAATACGGGTCTGTGCACCGGCACTATCAAGCTGTTCCAGATATTGTGCGCCTGAAACCTCCAGGGCAGTACGGATATAAGAAGCCTCCTGACGTACATCGGATTTTAAAATACTCAGATTTTGCTGATACACAATAAACGAAAATAAAAGATAGGATACCAAAAGAGTAATCGTCAAAATCAATACCAGTGTTCTTTGAATCTTGGCTCTCATGAATAATCTCCTATCCGGTAGCCCACGCCGCGCACTGTCTCAATCACACTGCCCCTCTCTCCCAGTTTCTGTCTCAGGGTACGCACATGAACATCCACAGTACGCGTCTCACCTTCAAAGTTATATCCCCAGATATCCTCCAGCAACTGGTCTCTTGTAAGCACGATATTTGGATTACTCATCAGCAGGCGAAGCATTTCAAACTCTTTCAGAGTCAGAATAATGAGACTTCCGTTCACAGTCACTTCATGTTTCCTGATATCCAGCCTGATACCGTTGATTTCCAGAACATCCTTCTCCTGCATTCTCCCCGTCCTGCGCAGGACTGCCTTAATCCGAGACACCAGCTCCATCATGCCAAACGGCTTGGTGACGTAGTCATCAGCCCCCAGATCCAGCCCGATTACTTTGTCATATTCTGTACCTTTTGCCGTCACCATAATCACCGGCATATCCTTTGTCTTGGAAGATTGTTTCATTTTTTTCAAAATCGTAATCCCATCGTCGCCGGGCAACATGATATCAAGCAACACAAGCTCCGGCGTTTCTTCCGCCAGAGCTTCCATAAAAGCAGAACCATCCGCAAACCCTCGTGCCGCCATACCGGTTGATTCCAGAGTATAAATTACCAATTCGCGAATATTGTCATCATCTTCCACACAATATATCATGCCGTTCTTTCCTTTCCCCAGAAGAACACGGCCACCGTACCCGGACCTGTGTGGCTCCCAATCGTCGTACCGATATGATTAATCTCCACTTTACCATCTAGTTTCGGGAATTTCGCCTCAATCAAATCCGCCACTGCTCTCGCATCCTCATAGCAGGCGGACTGTGAGATATAACATTTTCCACTGTAATCGGTGCCGTCGGCCGCACATTCTTCCATCCGCTTGACGATTTCTTTAATGACGGCACGTTTTCCGCGAATCTTCTGGCGCGGAATCAATGCCCCTTTATCGTCCATGTTCAGCAGCGGGCAAATATGTAATGCCGTTCCAAACCACCCGGAAACCTTGGAAATTCTTCCGCCTTTCACGTAGAATGTCAAATCTGTGGAGAAAAACCAGTGATTTAATTCCAGCCGGTGCGCCACTGCCCATTCATACAACTCTTCGACCGGCATCCCGCCATCGCGCAAATCTGCGAGCTTATCCATAAAAAGTCCAAAGCCGGACGATGCACCCAGAGAATCCACGATATAAATCTTCCGCTCAGGATAATTCTCCCGCAGTTCCTCAGCAGCTATATTCGCTGAATTGTAAGACCCGGAAATCCCGCTGGACAGACTTACATGCAGGATATCCTTTCCCGCTTCCAGAAACGGAGTAAAATATGCCATATATTCTTCCACATTTACCTGTGAGGTTCTTGTCTCAGCGCCGTCACACATCGCCTGATAAAACTCATCGATGGCAATGCTTTTTCCCAAATCGTCCTCATATTCTTTTCCATCCAACGAAAAATGAAAACAGACATATGAGATATTTCTTTCCTTAAAATGTCCTTCCGACAAATCTGCTGTCGAGCAGCAGCTCAATACATAATTATCACTCATTATTGCTATTTCCTCTCTTTTCTATACTGTCTGTTTATGCAGTCAGCACTTCCTCCGCAATATTTCTGGAATGGTCGGAGATACGTTCCAGACCGACCAATGCATCAAGGAAGAGGATGCCCGCGTCCGTATTACACTGATTGGATGCCAGACGCATCATATGCTCACTTCTCAGCTTAATTTCCAGATCATCTGCCTGACTTTCCCTCTCGATGACTTTCATCGCCACCTCTTTGTCATTGTCCGCAAATGCGGCAAGCGCATATTTGTAACTGTCATAACATACGGAAAACATTTCGCTCAAATCCTGCTTTCCGAGTTCGGTAAATTCTGCTTTGTGCTCTGTCATTGCCTCTGCATACTCGGATATGTTCTCACAGTAATCACTTATTCTCTCCATATCCGACAAAGTCTGCAGAAGACTCGCCACATGCTTATGCTCTTTCTCATTGAGGGCAAGTGAACTTAATTTCACAAGATACCCGGTAATCCCACTGCAGAGACGGTCCACGATTTCCTCTTCTTCTTTTATTTCCAAAATCTGCTGATAATCTCTGGTAAACATCACAGTCTGTGCTTTGGAAAGTGAGCGCTCCACGATTTTTCCCATACGGGCAATCTCGCTCACAGCTGACTCCAGAGCGATACCCGGTGTTTCCAGCATACGTTCGTCCAGCAGCACTTTGCTCTCATCACTTGTCGTCTCATCTGCTTTCTGAAGTTTCTTCGCCAGTTTGATAATCAAATCGGAGAACGGGAACAACAATACCGTCGTTCCAATATTAAATATGGTATGCACGGTACTGATCTGTGTCTGCGTAATCATACCGTTTCCTGCCTCGGGGAATACCACTTCAAACAATACAATCGCCACGATACTGAAAATCACCGTTCCGATGATATTGAAAAGCAGATGCATAGCCGCTGCCGTCTTAGCTGTTTTTTTCGCTCCGATACTGGACATAATAGCAGTCACACAAGTACCGATATTTTGTCCCATAATAATGTAAACCGCCGCGTCAAACGGCACCAGCCCCGCTGCAGCCAGACTCTGCAGGATACCGACTGATGCAGAAGAGCTCTGGATAACAGCTGTCACCAACGTACCTGCCAGGATTCCCAAAAACGGATTGCTGCCCAATGTGACAAATATGCTGCGGAAAGCCTCCGACTCCTTCAGAGGCGCAACCGCCGCAGACATTGTCGTGATACCGACAAATAACACGCCGAAACCGATGATGATACTGGACACATCCTTCGTGGATCGTCTGTTTCCGGTCAGCATCACGATAACGCCGGCCATGATTGCGATTGGTGCCAGATTAGCCGGGCTTAAGAACTTCGCCCACTCTACCGCCGATACCAACCATCCTGTCACGGTCGTGCCGATATTGGCACCCATGATTACACCCATCGCCTGACTCAAATTCATGATACCTGCATTGACAAAACCGACTACCATGACAGAAGTCGCGGATGAACTCTGAATAACCGCCGTAATCAGGGCTCCCAGCATCACACCCATAAACTTATTGCGTGTCAATGCTTCCAACAGGCTTTTCATCTTACTTCCGGCGGCATTTTCAAGGCCTTGCGCCATTATCTGCATACCGTAAATAAACATCCCTAGCCCCCCGACAAAGGGGATAATAATGCTAAAATAATCCATGTTTTCCTCCTGTATACGTGCAAAAAATACACTTTCATACTCTATAAAATAACACCATTCAAGGAAAAAAACAATGGGTTTTTAAAAACTCTCACCTGTCACTTCTTCATCGTTACTTCTTCATCTGCGGTTCAAAAATCCATGATGCAATATATCCGAAAACCAGTGCCGCTGAGATTCCCACCGCACTGGCTTTGAACCCGCCCTGAAAGATGCCCAGAAATCCGTTTTTGTCCACCGCTTCTTTTACTCCCTTCCACAAAACATTTCCAAAACCAAGCAGCGGCACACTCGCCCCCGCCTTGGCAAACTGCTGAAATGGTCCATAAATATTACAAAATCCAAGGACGGCTCCGGCACACACCAGAAGTACCATGATTCTCCCCGGCATCAGTTTTGTGCGGTCCAAAAGGATCTGCACCAATGCGCAGATCAGCCCTCCAACCCAGAATGCATTGACATAATCCATGAATAGTCTCTCCTTTCTAACAGTGTTCCATCACAATCGCATGGGCAATTCCGGGCACACTCGAACCTTCATTGAAACTGATGGTTGACATCAGCGCACCGGTAGGCACGAACAGCACCCGTTTCCACTCACCTTTTTGAATCTTCGGCAGAATATATGCTGCCAGCGTCACCGCCGCACAGCCGCATCCACTCCCTCCGGCGTGTGTATCCTGTCTTTTCTGATCAAAGATTGTCATTCCACAATCCATATGCCGCACAGAGATATCATATCCTCTTTCCTTCAGAAGATCCATCAGGATATCCCTGCCGACATATCCCAGATCCCCGGTGATAATGCGGTCATAGTACTCTGGTTTTCTTTTGAAATCCGACAGATTCCTGATAATCGTGTCCATTGCAGCCGGAGCCATGCAGGCCCCCATATTCTGAGAATCCTTAAGTCCATAATCCACGATTTTTCCGATTGTCACACCGATTATCCGCACATGGCTTTTTTTCTTTCCCACCAAAAAAGCTCCGCTGCCTGTCACCGTCCAATGAGCGGACGGCGGTCTCTGGTTTGCATATCCTAACGGGAACCGGAATTCTTTTTCCGCACTCCCGAAATGACTGGATGTCACCGCCAGAGATAAATCCGAATACTCTGCAGCCACGCTCATTGCCGCCAGAGCCAGTGCCTCTCCTGAAGTTGAACAGGCTCCGAACAGCCCGAACATCGGAATCTGTAGTGCCTCAACTCCGATTGACGTGGCAATTCCCTGCCGCAGCAAATCTCCGCCGAACAAGAAACGTACATCCTGTGCTTCTGTTTTAGCCTTCCCCATCGCCAGTACGCAGGCCTCTTTCTGCATATTGCTCTCGGCTTCCTCCCATGTCTTTGCACCAAACAAATCATCCTGACCGGTCTTATCAAATAATTTCCCCAGCGGTCCCTCTGATTCTTTTTTGCCGACAATCGAGCCGGCGCTAATTAAAAAAGGTGCCTCTGCAAAACAGATACTCTGTTTTCCTATCATCTGTCCATTTTCCTGATTCATCTTCTTCTCCATTTCCGCTGCCCTTTTTCGGACTGCCTTTTCTCTTGTCAGAATTAGTATGACAACCAACACGTCAAATTATTCTCTTATTGATTGCGGTTGATTCCAAACCTGAACATCTCAGAACCACACACGAATCATACGCATAATTTATCATAATCCTTCAGATACTATCTCCGAGGTGAGATTATGGAAAATATAGAAAAGAAAAAACAGGAAAAACGTTACGAAACGTATGTCAAACAAAAGACTCCGGTTCACAGCCTTTGGCCGAATATGCTCAAGGCATTTGTCACCGGCGGAGCAATCTGTACCCTCGGTCAGCTTATCTATAACTACTGTAAGACGCAAAAGCTTCCCGAGGACGCATGCAGCGGCTGGACTTCACTTATTCTGGTTCTTTTAAGTGTCATCCTGACGGGTGTCAATATTTATCCCTCCATCGCCAAATGGGGCGGTGCCGGTGCCCTGGTCCCGATCACAGGATTTGCAAACTCTGTGGCATCCCCCGCAATCGAGTACAAAAAAGAAGGGCAGGTATTCGGTATCGGCTGTAAAATATTTACCATCGCCGGTCCTGTCATATTATATGGGATTTTTACCTCCTGGGTACTCGGATTTATATATTGGCTATGGACAATAATGGGAAGGTAGCATTTACTACCTTCCCATTATTACCATCCTTGCGCAAAATAAAGCAGCGCCCCTGCTCCCCGTCCGACTGCAATACTGATGACAAATGCCGTCGTATATCTGACAATCTTGATTCTTCTGATGAAAATAGGAAACACATTGAGTATTTCCGCCAGTCCCATTGCCCAGCATCCGACAAATACTCCGGACAAAAGTCCAAACAACGGCAGTGCCACTGTCTGAAACGGAATCGGCCATTTAAAAAGAAAAATCAGATTTCCCAGAATTCCGCCCAAAGCCGTACAATCCTCATAGAGCAGAATATGGTCTGCGGTGTGTGTGCGGTCAGCAAAATCCGAGATAACTCCAATCTCTACAATCAACGCAAAAAGTCCTGCAGACACGACCACGCCTCCACTAAGACCGACGATTGCCAGAAGGATCTGTTTTACCCACATCAAACTCTTCCCCCTTTCTCGATGCGGTTTCAATCAATGCAGTCTGAATTTCATTTTCATAGGTACGCATCTGTACCTCCAGAGGTGTCGGGTCAACCGTAAACCGCTTTTTCCCGAAATGATTAAAAAATGTCAGGATTCCCAGGGTGATGCCAATCGAATAACTCACCTCAAGTACAGTAAAACCATCTGATTTTGTGCCGGTCGCAAACCGGTAAACCTGAGAAAATACATCAGGTACATCCACATCATTATTGAATGTCATAATAGAAAACGCCGCCCCCACAAAAACCAGTACGGAAACCACTGCAGTCTTCAATATATGAAAGGCCTTTCCTTTTGTTTTCTGTTCCTCATAAGTAATGATGATATCCGTCTCACCCATATTCTGGACATCGATTCCGGGGTACTGTTCATGGATACAGGCGATAATTTTCAACACGGAAACAACATACCGGTGTTCTCCCTGCGGGGAGATTTTTAGAAGTTTTAAAGCCTTCACTTTTGGAATGATATCCTTATTGCTGCACTCCATGGACACAATATCTCCCAGTTTTACATCCAGGTTTGTCACCTCTACATTCCTGTCGCCTTTGATATACAACGTTTCCTTATTAGCAGCCATACAGTTCCTCCCCGGCAGTATTTTCTACCAGTGTTCCTTGCTGTCCGCCGCTTGTCTCTTTCACCGTTCCAAAATAATAACAGCCGCCGACCAGCATAGCCGTCAACATCATCACTGCCAGCCAGAGCCATATTTTTTTGCGTCCCTCTTCCATAATCTGTCTCCTTATATTTTTTCTTCTGTCTTAGTATCCAGATTTTTTTTTAAAATATACGGGACACAGCAAAAAAAGATTGCCATTTCGGCTTATCCGCTTTCTTTTCTAAGTCTTTCAATAATTCTTTTTTCCATTCTCGACACCTGCACCTGAGAGATTCCCATCAATTTGCCGACCGCAGACTGGGTCTTATCCTGAAAATACCGCAGATAAATCAACTGTCTTTCTTCTTTGTTCAATGTCTCCAAAAGCTGGGTGATTAACATATGATTCAAAATTTTTTCTTCTTCAGCCTCTTTTTCTACTAACTTGTCCAAAAGCCGGATTTCATTCCCTCCTTTCTGCATAACCGGTTTGTAAATAGATTCCACCTCACAGCCAGCCTCCAGTGCTTCTGCGATTTCTTCTTTGTCCACCCCTACGCATTCAGCAAGTTCCTCTATCGTTGGTTCTCTTCCCATCGTGTCGATGAGTTGCTCCCGGGCCTGATACGTTTTGTAAGAAAGTTCTTTCAGCGAACGGCTCACCTTGATCATCCCGTCATCCCTCAGAAATCGCTTGATTTCCCCTGATATCATCGGAACTGCATAGGTTGAGAATTTTACATCGTATGAAATGTCGAACTTGTCAATGGCCTTGAGAAGTCCGATACTTCCTATTTGAAACAAATCTTCCGTATCTGTTCCTCTCCCGTAAAATCGTTTGACTACACACCAGATAAGCCCTACATTTTCCTCCACAAGCTGCTCTCTCGCTTTTTCATCCCCTTCGTGAGATTTTTTTATCAAAGCGATTGTGTGGTCCATAGGCTCCTTCCTTTTCCGATTCTTTTTTCCATAAATACACTAGTGCCCTTTCCCGGGGCAGATTCTACGGTCACCTTATCCATGAACGCCTCCATAAAAGAAAATCCCATGCCCGAGCGGTCTGCCTCCGGCTTGGTCGTATACATCGGCAACATTGCCCGTTCCACATCTTCGATTCCTTTTCCACTGTCCTTTATCGTCACAGACAGCAAATTTCCTTCGATCCGGCAGCGCAAAGATATTTTATGAATCTCCTGTTCATACCCGTGAATGATGGCATTTGTCACTGCCTCGGAGACTGCCGTCTTTACGTCCGAAACCTCCTCTACGGTCGGATTAAGCTGTGTCATGAATGCCGCCACCGCCACTCTCGCAAACCTCTCGTTCGCTGAGCAGCTGTCAAAAATAAGTTCCATTTCATTCGTGTCGCTCATACTTTTTCCTCCTCATATATCTGCATTATTTTTGTGATTCCTGACATTGTCAATATCTTGCGGATCCGCTCTTTTGTGTTTACTGCCCACACTTCCCCGCCAATCAGATGAACCAGCCGGTATCGTCCCATAATCGCTCCTATCCCTGAACTATCCATAAATTCTGTCCCCTCAAAATCAAAAATAACGTATTTGATATGATTGCGCTCAATCAGCGCATCTGCGTTCTTACGAAGTTCTTCCGCACTATGATGATCTACTTCTCTGGGAAGAAATATCGTAAGACAGTTTTCCTGAACCTGATACTCCATCTTACTCCACCTCACTATGTAATTGTTGGGTGCAAAATGTTTTTTACCCCGTATTTGACAGTCGCCAAATGTCTGCAGGCAGCCACGTGGCTCGTTGTTTCACATACAATGAAAAAGGATATGCAATCTCTCACATATCCTTTCTTATCCTTCGTATATTTTTCTTCGGCGCACATTTCTATTCCGAAACTGTTCCCTCTCCGGAGACTTCCACGCTCTCCGCAGCAATCGCGTCGAGTTCTGCTCTGGCTGTATTTGCGTAATCCGTATCCGGGAAGAGTTCCGTCACGCGGCTTAAATACCTCGTAGCGCTTTCGGCATCTCCGTTTTTGTGACATGCCAGTCCCAGATGCAGCAATGCACCGCCTCCATCATATCCTTCATCCATGCGCACCACTTTTTCCAGTTTTTCAATCGCAGTCGGATAATTCACCACGTTGTACGACTCCATGCCTCCGTTGTACAAAATCTGGCAGGCATATGGGTAAATTTTTCCTGCAAGGTCATCATACAATGCCTGTCCGCGCGCACCCAATGCATTTCGGTTTACGAGCAGCAGCACATCTGCCATCACATCTTCACTGTAGTTTCTCGACTGGTACTGTTCTGATACATTCATCAGATTTTCATAACTGTCCAGTGTGCTCGCGGCAGTCTGCGCAGCCGCCTCTGTGTCGGCATTTGTCGCCCTGTATGTATCGAGCATTCTGGTCTGCGCACTGATCTGAGCCTCCAGCACCCCGATACGTTCACTGTAATCCAGTATTTCCTTATTCATCCGCGCAGCCTTTGACTGCTGAGTCGCCGGTACGATCAAATACCATACAACTGCCGCCCCGACCAATACTCCAATTACCAGATTCAGCCAGCCAAACCGGCTGCCGGACTCTAGCCTGCCCAACCGTCCGGGCTGGATGACCGTATCATTCCCCTGTTTGTACTCTATTGGCTTGCTCCGGTTTGATTCTTCTGCCTTGCTGTTTTCCTTTGTCCTGCGCCCGCGCTGTCTCGCCAATTCCTGCATATACCGCAGGGTCATTTCATTGGTCGTATCAAGTTTTCTGGCGGTTTTAAGGAGCTGGCGCGCACGTGCATACTGCTCTGTGCGCAGATACAAAAGTGCCAGCAGCTGGTATGCCTTCAAAAATGTGGGATGCATGGAAATGATCTTCTTCAACTGAATCATCGCCATATCCTCAGCATCCTGCGTGCAGTAAACCAGACACTGATTATATTTCTTCACCGCCTGATTGACAGTTTCCAACTCCTTTGCAGAATCCTGTATATTTTGTACATATTCATTGGCAATGTTATCTCGAGGCTGCAGATTCTTGCTGATAATCCACTCTACCAGTGCCTCCGCCACTTCGCCTCGGCCATAGTACAAAAGCCCCAGCAAATTTCTGGCGGCAATATTATTCCGATTATACTGCAGGCTGCGCCGCAGCGAAATAATTGCCCCGGAAATATCCCGAATCTGTGCCCGCTTAAGTCCATCGTTGTACCAGTAATTTGACTGATACATGATTTTCTTCGTGTAGTCCATCTATACTCACCCTAATCCTTCTGTCACAGCGCGCGCCTCACGGCATGCTCTGTAATCTCACTTCGATTGTTCCATCACCTGTTTCAAAAGATCGGACAAATCTGTCAAATCCTCCTGATACACGGCATCTTCTATTTCTTCTACTTCCAGACTCGGTTTGAATTTCTTTAGTTCCTCTTCATAATTGAGCATCACATATCCTCCTGTATCCATCTTTTGAGCATTCCTACCAGATAAAGGGAACCGAGGCAATATACGGTCCGCCCGTCCTGGTTGGCCGTCACATAATCCCACGCATCACCCGGCACCGGCTTTTCAATCACCGGTTTGTCGGTATATCTGCGGAAGATCTGTGCCAACACCTGTATATCTGCCGCCCGCTTTTCTGCAATCTGCGTCACCACGAAACAATCAACATCCGTAAGTGTACACAGACGGGCAATCATCTCTTCGTATTCTTTGTCCGCCACAGCCGAAAACAGAATCATTTTCCTGCCGCTGTGTGCTGAAACAGTCTCTGCAAAACGTTCGATCGCACTGATATTGTGTGCGCCGTCTACATAGATACCGGGACGGATTTCTTCCATCCTGCCCTGCCATACCACATGTTCCAATGCCCTCTGCCAATCGGATATTCGCCCCTCCTGCCCAAACAAAAGACGCATTACCTCCAAAGCCAGCAGTGCATTCTCGGCCTGATACGGTGCAGTGCTGCAAAGTCTCCATGTAGTACCTTCATAATACTGATTTACGCAGGAAAATGCAATATGTTTCTCGTAGGTTGTGAGAATTTCGAACGCAGTTTTCTCTGTTTTTTTACATGGTGCGCCAACATCTGACGCTTTTTTCTCAATTACCCTGTCACTTTCCTCTCTGTTTTCCATATAGATTACCGGCACATGCGCTTTGATAATTCCACTTTTCTCGGCGGCGATTTCCTCAATAGTATTTCCCAGCCACTGCATATGATCTCTGCCAATTGAAGTAATGACACAGCACACCGGATGCTCCACCACATTCGTGGCATCCAGTCTGCCTCCGAGTCCTGTTTCCAGCACGGCATATTCCACACCGGCCTTTGCAAAAGCAGCCATCGCCATACCAAATATAAATTCAAAAAAGGTAGGATGTGAAAGCCCCTTCCGTTCCATTTCCCCCACCTTTTCTTTCACCTCTTCAAATGTTTCCGTAAACTCTGCATCGGAAATCTGCTGCCCGTCTATGACAATCCGTTCATTTATCTTCACCAGATGAGGTGACGTAAACAGCCCTGTACGTTTTCCCTGTGCACGCAGCATGGCATCTACATAGGCACAGACTGAACCTTTGCCGTTTGTCCCCGCCACATGGATTACCTTCAACCGTTGCTGCGGATTTCCAATCAATTCCAAAAATGCTCTGGTATTTCCCAAATCATTCTTGACCGTAAACCTGGGAATATCCAATATATATTCCACAGCCTGCTGATATGTCATACTTTCACTCCCTTCGGCTGCGTTTTTTTTCCATACATATAATCGCCACAGCGAAGGATGCTACTCCTCCGCTGTCACAAATGCATTACGTCCCACCGCCACATCATTCTCCGTCTCCGGCAGTTCCACCAATGTTCCTTCCAGATACTCATACTTTTTGGAAGTCCTGAATATCGTATTACTTGAGCCAACCTGAGCCAGCCAGACAACATCCCCGTCATTCAACTGTGATTTTTTCAAATCCACCCGGGTATTATTCAAAAATGAAGTGCTTTGTTTTTCTCCGTTGATATACACTTTGGTCTGTTTCGTAAAATTCTCTCCGTATATACTGTAACTGCCGTCTGACTGCTCCACCAAGCCGGATACAATTGTGTCACGGACTCCCATCATCATATGACCTTCGGTAATCGGATTTCCGCTCTCTTCATAGACATACTGTTCCCCATAAAGGATATCATACTGCAAAAGTTCCAAGTCCGACAGATAATTCTTCGTCGATTTTCGCTGCTGATGATAATTAAAAATCGTACCTACATGGATATCCAGCCTGTCGAGGACTTCCGCCATAATCTGATATGCCGCATAGTTGCCGTCTTTCTTTTCCAGGCCGATATTGTCCCAGATCACATAATTGGTATTGTACAAATATTTGCTTTTGACATCTTTTGCCTGTAGTCCCATCGTCGGCAGATGGTCTCCGTAAAATACGATGACGGTCGGCTCCCCGCGCTCTTCCATGGCCGCCACCAGATCCCCGGCAAATTTATCCATCTCATACACCATATTTACATAATATTCCCAAGCGTACATACGACCTTCATCTTCCACGCCGCTGACTAAAATCCGCGGATTGTCGATCACACGCTCTGTAGGATAATCTCCATGTCCCTGCACACTGATGGTCATTACAAAATCGGTTCCTTCCGTGGTATCCAGAGAATCGATGATATGCGGTATCAGCACATCATCCGTTGCCCAGCCTTTTGCGGTCAACTGCAGGATATTCATAAACTCCTTGCTTGTATAATGGTCAAATCCCATGTTGTTGTACACCAGTGCACGGCTGTAAAAATTACCACCGTTATTGTGCAGTGCCTCCGCACCGTAACCGAGACTTTTCAGCGCGCTCGCCGCACTCTCGAGTACATTGTACTTGGCATATGTCTTGTACGGATACTCTCCCGGTCCAAAGAAACGCATACTCATCCCGGTCAGCACTTCAAACTCCGTGTTGGCAGTTCCGGCTCCGACAGACGGTGCTTTGAAATAACCGGAAGAATACTCCTGTGACATCCGCCGCAAATTAGGAATCGGATCTTCCGTAAACTGCAGCCATTCCACCTCTGTCGGATCAAAATAAGATTCTAACTGAACAAAAATAATATTCGGCAGCGCCGCCTCAGACCGCCCCGTCTCGTTGATATTGATTGAACCGTTGTTGCGGATTGCTTCCATCGTCTCCTTGCTGTATCCCGCCGGCTCATCGATCCCGGTATCCAGAACACTCGCCACAAAACAATAGGGGAACCCATAGTCCTCATAGGCAAATGCAATGTTGCCGAAATAATTGGAAATCACCCGCGAATCAATGGCTGCCTCCGTCAGAAAACTGTATGCAGTACACCAGATCACTACCCCGGCGATTGCAAGAATACGATGCATTTTACCCTGATATTGTCCGCCGCGTTTCCACATGGAAATCAACCATATAATAACCGCCACGCTTGCAATACTTAATAGGATAATCTCAATCGTTGAGAAATAATTTGTCGTCAGGGAAATCGCATCTGACAATACCACCAAATCCTGTGCATTTAACGGTGTCACACGCATCGTCAGCAGATACCCGTTGGCAAATCCGCCAATCAGCCAGACCACGCTGATTAAAAACCGCACAAAAATCCTGCGTTTAAACAAATATACAACCGAAAACGTCACACAAATCAAAAATGCGTTATATAAAAACACGAGCGGTGTATCCACCATATCTGTCTCTTATACACATCTGACGCTGCCGACGATACTCCTTGTG
>CALZPS010000015.1 GCA_945827765.1 uncultured Lachnospiraceae bacterium
AAATGGCACTGTCTGGCGGTGTTCCTATTGATTTTTGTTGGTGTGATTGCCAATGTACAGGGAACGATGTTTACTAAGAATCTGATAGATGATTATATCACTCCGTTCCTTCTGACGGATGAACCGGATTTTACCCCTCTGGCGAGGGCAATCGGCAGGGTGTGCATCTTTTATGCGATGGGCGTGATCGCATCTTACACGTACAATCTGATTATGGTGTATGTGACGCAGGGTGTGATGCGCAATATGCGTAACGAACTGTTTGAACATATGGAAAAACTGCCGATCAAATACTTCGATACCCATGCACATGGCGACATCATGTCCATTTACACGAATGATATAGATGCTATGCGGCAAATGATCAGCCAGAGTATTCCGCAGGTTATCAATAGCGTCTTTACAGTGGTCAGCGTGTTTGTGAGTATGTTGATTCTGAATATCCCGCTGACTGTTGTGACAATGTTGATGGTCGGACTGATGCTGCTTGCTACCAAGGCATCTGCGAGCCGCAGCGGAAAATATTTCATTGAGCAGCAGCATAATCTGGGTAAAACAAACGGCTATATCGAGGAGATGATGAATGGGCAGAAAGTCGTGAAGGTGTTCTGCCACGAGGAAGAGAGCAAGCAGGAGTTTAAAGAGTTGAACGAAAGGCTGTTTGTCAGCTCTGACCGCGCCAATACATTTTCCAATATTCTGGGACCAATCAACGCACAGCTTGGAAATGTCAGCTATGTGGTCTGCGCGATGGTAGGCGGGGCGCTGGCATTGAATCATATCGGAGGCTTTACATTGGGAGGGCTGGCAAGCTTTCTGACTTTCAATAAGAGTTTCAATATGCCGATTAATCAGGTAAGTATGCAGTTGAATTCAATTGTCATGGCACTGGCGGGAGCGGAGAGAATTTTTTCTTTGATGGATGAAAAACCGGAAGAGGATGATGGCTATGTTACACTGGTAAATGCGGTGGAAGAAAACGGTGAGTTGAAGGAGAGCAATGAGCGTACCGGGCACTGGGCATGGAAACATACCCATCAGGCGGACGGTTCCGTGACGTATGTGGAATTGAAAGGAAATGTCGTATTTGACGGGGTGGATTTCGGCTATGTGGATGAAAAAATCGTATTGCATGACGTAAAACTTTATGCCGAGCCGGGACAGAAGATTGCATTTGTCGGTTCCACCGGAGCCGGCAAGACGACGATTACGAACTTGATTAACCGTTTTTATGATATTCAGGACGGAAAAATACGCTATGACGGAATCAATGTCAACAAGATTAAGAAAGCGGATTTGCGGCGTTCTCTGGGAATCGTTCTGCAGGATACGCATCTGTTTACCGGAACCGTGAAAGAGAATATCCGTTTCGGCAAGCTGGACGCCACAGACGAGGAAGTTGTGGCAGCGGCAAAACTGGCGAATGCGGACGGATTTATCCGCAGGCTGCCTCAAGGGTATGATACAATGCTGACCGGAGACGGGGCGAACTTAAGTCAGGGGCAAAGACAGCTTCTGGCGATTGCCCGGGCGGCGATTGCCGACCCGCCGGTATTGATTCTCGATGAGGCGACCAGTTCTATCGACACCCGTACCGAGCGTATCGTGCAGGATGGTATGGACCGTCTGATGAGCGGGCGTACGACATTTGTCATCGCGCACCGTCTGTCCACCGTGCGCAACTCGGACTGCATCATGGTACTTGAGCAGGGCAGAATCATTGAACGCGGTACCCATGACCAGTTGATTGAAGAAAAAGGAAAATATTACCAACTTTATACGGGAAATGCAATCTTGGCGTAAGATGAGAAGAGAGGCGTATGATTCACACAGGAATCATACGCCTCTTTGCAATGATAGAACAGCAATCGGGGATGATAGCACCTTATTCACAACGAAAAAAACATGATTCATGCAATACAGGTTGATTGTTGGAAATCATTGGATTAGAATAAGAAATAGACAAACAATTAACAAGGTGCAGGGAGGATTGAAATAGATGATAGAAGTCTGCGGGTTATGCAAAGAGTTTGAGCGAAACCGCCGCGGGGAAGGAAAAAAGCAAAAGGTGAAGAAGGAAACTTTTCTGGCGGTGGATCATGTATCTCTGGAGGCATATGAAGGAGAAATTATCGGAATCCTGGGACCGAACGGGGCAGGTAAGACCACACTCTTACGGATGCTGGGAATGCTGATGAGCCCGACAGAAGGGTCGATTGTGCTGACAGATGAGCATGGACGTGAGATTAAAGAGTTGACGGAGAAAAAAGCAGCGATTGGATATCTGTCGGGAAATACGAAACTGTATCCAAGGTTTTCGGTGCGGGAGTATCTGCAGTTTCTGGGGGAATTGTATGGATTTGACAAGCGGCAGATTGAAAAGCGGAGCCGGGAGATTTTCAAGGTGCTCGACATGGAAGAATTTGTTGATAACCGGATTGAAAAGTTGTCCACCGGTCAGACACAAAGGGCATCGATTGCCCGCTGTCTGATGGCAGATCCTAAAGTGTACATATTGGATGAACCGACGCTGGGGCTGGACATCCTCAGTGCGGACGCGATTATTGAGTTTATGAGAGAGCAGAAAGAAAATGGGAAAATAGTGCTCTACTCGACACATTATCTGGAGGAGGCACAGATTCTCTGTGACCGTATTTATATGATACGGGAGGGAAAAGTTGTGGCGCATGGAACTCCGGGTGCTTTGATGGCGCGTACGGAAACCGAAAATCTGCGTGCGGCATTTCATGCAGTATATCAAATGGGGGATGACTCACGAGCGGGTTTCGAAAATGACAGTACAAAAGAAAAGATAGAGGGGGTACGGTCATGAAGAAGATAGGCGTATTGATACGAAAAGAATTGCTGGATATTTTGCGCGATAAAAAGACATTGGTCATGATGGTGGTCGTACCGATCGTGCTGTATCCTCTTTTGATTATCGGAATGACATTGGTCATTGGGAGCATCATGTCCTCACAGGAGAATGCGGTTTATATCATCGGGTACGAGACAGGATACGAAGAAACAGCAAAAGCGCTCGAGGAGATTGTTTCACGGAATCCGCAGGAATTTGATACGGAGATAGAATTCATTTCCTTTGACAAGGAAGAGGCGGATAGTATGTTGAGGTTTGCGGACGTTGCGCTGAGATTTAAAGAACAGGAAAATGGCAGCCTGCAGGTGGAAATCTCCTACGATTCGGCAAATCAGAATTCCTCATATGCATGCTCGATGATTGAAAATGTGGTGGAACTTTACCGGGAGGACCTGGTGGCGGAAGGTCTGACAAAACAAGGTCTGGATGAGAGTTTTCTATATCCGGTTGTATCCACGACTGTGGACAGCGCATCACAGGCAGAGAGCTTTGGAATGGATATCGGTGGCTCTATCGGCATGATGATGATTGTAATGATTCTGATGGGTGCACTTTATCCGGCAATTGATGTGACTGCGGGAGAAAAAGAACGGGGAACATTGGAGACGCTTTTAACCTTGCCGGTCACGAATTTTCAGATGATATTCAGCAAATTTGTATCTGTGGCAGTCATTGCCTGCGTGACTGCTGTGTTGTCATTGGTTTCTATGGTCGGCTCGGTATTGTTTTTGATATATGGGCTGGCCGGTGATCCGATAGTGGAAATGGGATTTTCAATTTCAGGCATGATGTCGACGGCACCGGTGCTTGTGGTGACGATGATTGTGAGCGCACTTCTTTGCTCTGCTTTGTGCATGTGTTTTTGTGTATTTGCCAAGAGTTTCAAGGAGGCGAACAATTATGTGACTCCGCTTTTGCTGGTGGTGATGATTGCCTCCATGGCGGGTATGATTCCCTCGGTTACGTTGGATGCAAAGACGGCGTTGATACCGATTGTCAATGTCTCTCTGATGATGAAACAGGTTTTATCCCAGCAGTTTAGTCTGGCACTGGCGGGACTTTGTAATCTCGTCAATTTAGGAGCGAGTGCTTTGATCATCTGGGTTTTGGCAAAAATGTATGATAGTGAAAATATTTTGTTTGCAGACGGATTCCGCAGTTTCCGTCTGTTCCAGAAACGGTCGGATATCAAAGAGGGAACTGTGCCTGACAGCGGGGATTTGATGATTAGTGTGACCGTACTGTTTCTGCTGATGCTTTATGTGGGAAGTGCCGCCAGCGTGCGGCTGGGATTTTGGGGAACACTCGTTTCCCAGGGGCTGATTCTGGCGATTCCGCTCCTGCTTGTGTGGTATATGAAATCGGATGTGCGGACATTATTTTCCCTGCAATTGCCGAAAAGAGGCAGTGTGATTGGAAGCATCCTTTTGTATCTGGGAGTCTACTGTCTGATTATGGTGTTAAGTGTAGCTTTGACGGCAGTTTTCCCGGAGAGTACAGAAAATGTGGAACTTACGTTTTCGGAAATGTCAAAGCAGCCGTTTGTGATTCTGCTTTTGGTGACAGCACTGATGCCTGCGGTCGGGGAAGAAATATTGTTCCGCGGGCTGCTGTTTGGAAGTATCAGGGAGAATGGAAAGAAACGTGATCAGGAACGCAGTGCAGCTGTTTATGCCATCCTTATTTCGTCGGCGGTGTTCGGCTTGTTTCACATGAGCCTTGTCAAGTTCTTTACGACTTTTTTGCTGGGAGCGGTGTTTGCATATATCGTATGGATGACGGGAAGTATATATGTGACAATGTGTCTGCATTTTGTCAATAATGCATTCTCCATGGCGGTGATGAAATATCCGCAGACTATCGGAAAAGTATTGCCGTTTCTGATGGCGGAAGAATTGTCTGTCCCGGAAATTGCCGGAATACTAACAGTGGGAGTTGCGTGCGCTGTGTTGGGATTGATTTTGTTACGCAGGTCTAACAAAACAATTGTCAACTAAAACTAATTAAAAGGTTGACAATTAAAAACTATATGGTATACTATTTCTGGATAAAAAACACAGGAGGATACACCATATGAAAAAATCAAAGATTTCTATACAGGATATTTGCGCAATTGCCATCATGGCGGCTGTAACAGCAGCGATGGCACAGATTTCCATTCCGATGCCACTAGGAGTACCGATGACGATGCAGACCTTTGCTGTCACCTTGACAGGTATCATCCTGGGGAAAAAACGCGGGGCGATTTCCATGCTGGTGTATTTACTTTTGGGAGCTGTCGGCATTCCGGTGTTTGCCGGGCTTTCCGGCGGACTTCCAAAACTGATTGGACCGACGGGAGGTTTTTTGATTTCCTTCCCTATTATGGCATTTCTCATCGGTTGGGGAATGGAATTGCGACATAAGAAAGGGATGTTTACCCTGATGCTGGTATTAGGAACAATTTCCAATTATGTGGTCGGGGTAATCATGTACTGTATTTTGATGAAGGCGTCCGTAATCACCGGATTTACGGCATGTGTGCTGCCGTTCATCCCTACGGCAATCATCAAGGCGGTGCTGGCGGCAGTTTTAGGACTGCAGATACATAAGCGTCTGGCGAAAAGTCTGAACTGGGTGTAAGACATGTAGTATTTTGTGGGGAATGTGAAAACAGCTAAAACGAAAAATTTGCGTTTGGCTGTTTTTTTCATGTTTTCTTTCTTGAGAGTTTCTGGTATAATGTCGTCAGACATTATACTTGGAGAAAATAAAACGAAGGAGGAGGGGCGGTGGAGAAAAAGAGCAAATATTGGCGGCGGCTGGACAATGCGGCAAAACTGTTTACGGCAGCCAGCACCAAAAGAGATACCCGGGTCTTCCGATTTTATTGTGAATTGAAGGAAGAAGTACAGCCTGAACTTTTGCAGCGGGCAGTGGAGCAGACGGTGGAGACTTATCCGTTATTTCTGTCAGTGATGCGGAAAGGTGCGTTCTGGAATTATCTGGAGCAGAGTGATTTACATCCGGTGGTGCGGGAAGAATATAAAGAGCCATGCAGCCGGTTATATTTTAAAGATAAAAAAACGTTGCTGTTTGAAGTGACTTACTATAGAAGAAGAATTAATTTTGAGGCATTCCATGTGTTGACAGATGGTACCGGTGCAACGGCATTTTTGTGGGAACTGGTAAAAAATTATTTGTATCTGGCGCACAAAGAAGAAGGGCTGGAAGAGATTTCGGCCGTGTCCGAAGATGTGACTGTGCAGGATCACGAGGCGGACAGTTTTATGAAATATTATTCGCCGGAGCTGGGAAAGAAGAAAGACAGGAGTCCGCGGGCATATATTTTGAAAAAGAACCGGCGGGAAAACGGACAACTGCAGGTAAGCGAGAGAGAAGTATTCGTGAAACATATCGTGGCAAGAGCACGGGAACTGGGAGTGTCGGTGAGTGTGTTCATCACGGCGGTGATGCTGTTGGCGATTCATGAGGAAATGAGTAGAATGCAGGAAAAATATCCGGTGACGATTATGGTGCCGGTGAATCTGCGCAATTTCTTCCCCTCGAAGTCGATGCTGAACTTTTTTAGCTGGATTTCACCGGAACATAAATTCGGAGAAGGAAAAGATTCTTTTGAAGAGGTGCTTGCAGAAGTAAAGCATTATTATAAAGAAGAACTGACACAGAATAAGATGGAAAAGCGAATCAGCAAGCTGGTTTCGCTGGAAGTGCACCCGGTTCTTCGGTTTGCACCTGCGGATTTCAAAAATTTGTGCATTCATGCCGGAGCGAAAGTGTCGGAACGAAGTACAACGGCGGTGTTTTCTAATATGGGACGGATGGAGCTGCCGAAGACTTATGTATCTTATATTGAGCGGATTGGATGCTATACCAGTACGCCGAAAATGGAGCTGTGTGTGATTTCCTTACAGGACAAGATGACGTTCAGTTTTACATCAAGGTTTGATACGGACAATATCCGGCGTAATTTTTATCGTATTCTGGAAGAGCAGGGAGTACATGCCGATGTGATAGAGGCGGATTATCCGGAACCGAAAGTGCCGGGAGATTTGGAAGTGACAGTCTACAAAAGTTATACCTTGGTCTGTCTGGCGCTGACGCTTTTTATGACAATCGCAGGTCTCAATGCAGATCTCATACCGATAGCCAGACCACTGAGGTTTGCGGCCGGAGGTGTGGCGAGTATGTGGGCAGCGTCATCCATTGGTTTCTTTAAGCGGCATAACCTGTTGAAAAATGTTGTCTGGCAGCTTATGGCGGTCAGCATTGCCAGTGCGGTATGGGATTTTGTGACCGGCTGGCGCGGGTGGTCGACGGATTATGTGATACCTATTGTGAGTATGGGGGTATTGTTGGCATTGGTAGTGATTTCCAGAGTACAGCGGCTGATGCCGAGAAACTATATGTTCTATTTTGTTTTCACAGCAGGATATGGATTTATCATACCATTGATTCTGATGGTGTCAGGGATGGTCCGTATGCAGCTTTTGTGTATGATATGCAGCGCTGTCTGTCTGTTATTCTTTGTATGGCTTTTGTCCTTTAAAGGCAGGGAGTTCCGGGAAGAAATGCAGAAAAAATTTCATGTCTGACGGAAAATGTATTTTCGGACCGGAGGTTGATACAGATATATTTATGTGGTTTAGAAGGAGGTCGAAATGAAATTATTGATAAAAGGTGGTCATGTCTTAGATCCGCTGACCGGATTGGATGATATTGCCGATGTGCTGATATGCGAAAAAAGAATCGAAAAGATAAGAAAAGGATTGAAACCGGAGGAGGCAGATGAGGTCATTGACGCTCGCGGCTGCTATGTGATGCCGGGGCTGATTGATTTGCATGTGCATTTGCGCGATCCCGGCCTTACCTACAAGGAGACACTGGAAACAGGGGGAAAGGCGGCGGCCAGAGGCGGCGTGACGACCATATGCGCGATGCCGAACACGAAACCGGTGACCGACACGGGAGAGATGGTGGAGGAATTACACAAGCGGGCAAAGGTGGAATCTCCGGTGCATATCATACAGCTTGGGGCAGTCACCAGGGGGCAGCAGGGAGTAGAACTCGCCGACATTGAAGGAATGGCAAAGGCAGGCTGCTGCGCCATCAGTGAGGACGGCAAATCTGTGATGAATGCCTCTCTTTACCGAAAGGGAATGAAGCTTGCTAAAGAGAACGGGATTTCCGTGTTTGCACACTGCGAGGATATCACGATGGTGGAAGGCGGCGTGATGAATGCAGGGGAAAAGGCAAAGGCTTTGGGAGTAAACGGTATCACGAATTCTGTGGAGGATGTTATCGTGGCGAGAGATATCCTGCTGGCGAAGGAAACCGGAGTACGCCTGCATTTGTGCCATTGTTCGACCGAGGACAGCGTGAAGATGGTGAAGGCAGCCAAGGAAGAAGGGCTGCCGGTGACCGGAGAAGTGTGTCCGCATCACTTCATTTTGTCAGAGGATGATATTTTGGAAAATAACGGGCAATACAAGATGAATCCGCCGCTTCGCAGCAAGGCGGATGTGGAGGCTTTGCGGGAGGGGTTAAGAACGGATGTGATGGACGTCATTTCCACTGACCACGCACCGCACGCGGAGGAAGAAAAAAATTGCCCGATGGAAAAGGCGGCATTTGGTATCGTGGGATTGGAGACATCCGCTTGTCTGACTTACACCGAGCTGGTGTGCAAGGAGGTGTTGACTCCGATGCAGATGGCGGAAAAAATGAGTTATAACCCGGCACAGATTCTGGGGCTTACCGAAAAAGGCTCGGTATCGACAGGAAAGTGGGCAGATTTGATGATATTTGACCCGCGGACGGAGTACCGGATTGATAAAAGTACGTTTTTATCCAAAGGAAAGAATACCCCGTTTGACGGATTTCCGGTAAAAGGGGAAGTGGTTTGTACGATAGTAGACGGAGAAGTTGTGTATAGTAGGAGGAGAAAAAATGATTAACAAATTAATTGCAAACATCAAAAAAACAAATGCACCAATCGTAGTGGGCTTAGACCCGACGCTGGCATTCGTGCCGGAGCATGTGCAGAAAAAAGCGTACGCCGAATACGGAGAGACGCTGGAAGGCGCTGCCGAGGCTATCTGGCAGTTCAATAAAGCCATCGTGGACAATGTGTATGATTTGATCCCGGCAGTAAAACCGCAGATTGCCATGTATGAACAGTTCGGGCTGCCGGGACTGGCAGCATTCAAAAAAACGGTGGATTATTGCAAGTCCAAAGGGCTGGTTGTGATCGGAGATATCAAGCGTGGGGATATCGGATCCACGTCTGCTGCATATGCGGTCGGACATATCGGAAAAGTGCAGGTGGGGAGTAAGACATATGCACCGTTTGATGAAGATTTTATCACATTGAACCCATACATGGGTTCGGACAGTATCAATCCATTCGTAAAAGTATGCCAGGAAGAGAAGAAAGGATTGTTTGTACTCGTGAAGACATCCAATCCGTCCAGCGGAGAGTTTCAGGATCGTTTAATCGATGGTCGCCCGCTGTATGAGTGGGTAGGAGAAAAGGTGAATGAATGGGGCGCACAGTGCATGGGTGACGGATACAGTTATGTCGGTGCCGTAGTAGGCGCAACTTATCCGGAGCAGGGGAAAATCCTCCGCAAACTGATGCCGAAAGCATTTATCCTTGTGCCGGGATACGGCGCGCAGGGAGGACAAGGAAAAGATCTGGTTCATTTCTTCAATGAAGACCGTCTTGGTGCAATTGTCAATTCCTCGCGCGGAATCATTGCTGCATATAAGCAGGAGGCTTATGCGGCTTTTGGCGCGGAAAATTTTGCGGATGCGTCCAGAGCGGCAGTCGAGGCGATGGTGGCGGATATCGCAGGGGCGATTGCAGCGCAGAAGTAAGATCATATGAGCCGGGGCAAATAGAGATCGAAATCAAAAGATGATAAAAAAGGATAGGGTGAATATCATGTCTTGTAAACGGAAAGAAACCGCCATGGTAGTATCGCAGGAGTGTCTCCTGCCCGGTATCTACAGTATGTGGCTTGAGACTAAGGAAATTGCCGGGCTGGCAGTGCCGGGACAGTTTATTTCCATGTATACAAAAGATGGAAGTAAGTTACTCCCAAGACCCATCAGTCTCTGCGAGATTGAAAAAGAGACGAACAGACTGCGTGTTGTGTACCGCGTGACGGGCGAAAACACAGGAACCAAACAGTTTTCAGAAATGAAAGCGGGTGATACGATTGAGATTCTGGGTCCGTTAGGAAATGGTTTTCCACTGGAAGCGGGCAGAGGGAAAAAAGCATTTTTGATTGGCGGGGGGATCGGTGTTCCGCCTATGCTGGAACTTGCCAAACAGCTGGACGCTCAAAAACAGCTTGTTATGGGCTATCGGGATGAGCAGTTTTTGACAGATGAGTTTACAAAAAATGGAACGTTGTATGTGGCGACGGAGGACGGCAGTGCGGGTACGAAGGGCAATGTCATGGACGCAATTCGTGAAAATGCCCTGGGGGCAGAAATCATATATGCCTGTGGTCCGTCTCCGATGCTGCGGGCAATCAAGCAGTATGCTGAGGAAAATAATATAGTATGCTATGTATCAATGGAGGAGCGGATGGCGTGCGGTATCGGAGCGTGTCTGGCGTGTGTGTGTCAGTCAAAGGAAGTCGACGGACACAGCCATGTGCATAATAAGCGTGTCTGCAAGGACGGACCGGTATTCTTGAGTACGGAGGTGGAAATCTGATGGAGATGAGACAGGCAGCAGATGAGAAACAAACGATAGATACGCGTGTCTGTATAGCCGGGGTGGAACTCAAAAACCCGGTCATGACGGCGTCAGGAACCTTTGGCTCCGGACAGGAATATAGTGAATTTGTGGATTTAAAGCGTCTGGGGGCAGTGGTTACAAAAGGTGTGGCAAATGTACCGTGGGCGGGAAATCCGACTCCGCGCATCGCGGAAACCTACGGCGGGATGATGAATGCCATTGGTCTGCAGAATCCGGGAATTGATGTGTTTTGCGAGCGGGACATCCCCTATTTGCAGCAGTTTGATACAAAGATTATTGTCAATGTCTGCGGACATGCACCGGAAGAATATCTGGCGGTGGTCGAACGGCTGGCAGACGAGCCAATTGATATGATGGAGATTAACATTTCCTGCCCGAATGTAAATGCCGGATTTCTGGCGTTTGGGCAAGATGCGAAAAATGTCGAAAAGCTGACAGCACAGATTAAGAAAATTGCGAAACAGCCGGTTATTATGAAACTGACTCCGAACGTGACAGATATTACGGAAATAGCCAGAGCGGCGGAGGCGGGCGGAGCGGACGCATTGTCGCTGATTAATACATTGACCGGGATGAAAATCGATGTGGAGCGTCAGACCTTTGCGTTGGCAAATAAAACCGGCGGTGTGTCCGGCCCGGCGGTGAAACCGATTGCCGTGCGTATGGTTTATCAGGTGGCAAATGCGGTCAGTGTGCCGATTATCGGTATGGGCGGCATCGCCACGGCGGCGGACGCTCTGGAATTTATCCTGGCGGGAGCGACGGCGGTATCCGTGGGAACGGCGAATTTTTACAATCCGACGGCGACCATCGAGGTGGCAGAAGGCATCGAGGACTATATGAGACGGCACAATGTCAAACGTGTGACGGAGCTGATCGGGGCAGTGAGATAATGTGAATGGATGGCAGGATTATGTTTATTGGCAGACAGAGGATAGAAAAACCTTGAAAAAGATTCATGTTCTTATAGAGGATATATGCAGAAACGGAAATGAAGGCATCGGAAAACCAGAACCGTTGTCAGAAAATCAAAAAACATTAGTGGAACATAGATATGAAAATAATTGTTATTTCCTATTTCTTATGTTAGAATGTATAGAAGATTTTGGAAAAAGCAATTTATTGCTCCGGAAAGTTTGTTTTAGTAAACAGGAGGTTTTAACAAGATGGAAGCTTATAAGCAGGAATTTATTGATTTTATGGTAGAGAGCCAGGTGCTTAAATTCGGAGAATTTACATTAAAGAGCGGAAGAAAGTCTCCGTTTTTTATGAATGCAGGAGCATATGTAACGGGTACGCAGCTTCGCCGTCTGGGCGAATATTACGCAAAGGCCATTCATGACAATTACGGACTGGATTTTGATGTGCTGTTCGGGCCTGCATATAAGGGAATTCCACTGAGTGTAGCTACGACGATGGCAATCAGTGAATTGTACGGAAAGGATATCCGTTATTGTTCTAATCGTAAAGAGGTAAAAGACCACGGAGATACGGGCATTCTGTTGGGGAGCAAGATGAAGGACGGCGACCGTGTCGTTATCATTGAGGATGTGACGACCTCCGGCAAGTCGATCGAGGAGACATTCCCGATTATCAAAGCGCAGGCTGATGTGAAAATCAAAGGACTGATGGTGTCTTTAAACCGTATGGAGGTCGGCAAAGGCGGAAAGGTGAGCGCACTGGAAGAGATTCAGGAAACCTATGGATTTCCGGCGAATGCAATCGTGACGATGAAGGAAGTGACAGAGTACCTGTATAACAGACCGTGCAACGGGGAAATTATAATCGATGATACGATAAAGTCAGCAATTGATGCATATTATGAAATATATGGCTGCTGATGCAGCACGCAGCATTGTTTGATGCAAATATAGAAAGGAATTGTTATTATGGAAAAGGCATATAAGACGATGACATCCTCCAGTGTGATGAATATCACAGTCGGAATTATTATGATAGTCGCTGGATTGACGGCAGGCATTATCACTGTCGTCAATGGAGCAAGGCTTTTAAAGGACAGGCATGAGATGACGTTTTGAATATGAACAGGGTGAGCTAAAGGAGCAGTATTTTGAGTCAGAAAAAAATAAAAAGATATCGTGCACTCGGAAAAGTATTCTTTTGGGCATATTTTGTTTTCCTGGTTTATTTTTTGTGCTTTGCCGAATGGTACGGGCGTACCGGAGTGACGCAGGAATACAGATACAACTTCGAATTGTTTAAAGAGATACGCCGTTTTATCGAATACCGGGAGGAACTGGGAATCTTCGCGGTATTCGCCAATTTATTCGGAAATATATTGATTTTTGTTCCGTTTGGATTCTCTATCGCTGTGGCAAGCAGCAACAGAGGGTTTCTCAAGACAATTTGTTGTAGTTTCTTATTAAGTTTGGGAGTGGAGGTGCTCCAGCTGGTGACGCGGGTCGGCAGCTGTGACGTGGATGATTTGCTCTTGAACACGATAGGGGGAGCGTTCGGATATATTTTCTTTTTGATATGCAATGGAATAAGGAGAAGTCGCAATGGGCGTTAATAATAATGAAAAGGCAAGGCAGGTTCAGGAGACAAACAGCTCTCACAAGGGGGCCTACTCCTGTTATCTGGCAGGAGGCGCGTTGACGGTCCTGGCAGCCGCAGTCGCGATTGCTTTCTGGTCGGACGGGAAGAATAACGGTTACGTCGGAGGAATGGGAATCGTGGCATTGTTTCTTGCGGGAATCGGCATTCGGGCGGCGATGGAAGGATTTCGCTACTATGCAGGGAACAGAAAACTGAGAGCAGCTTTCTCGGGAAAACGGGATAGGAATTATCTGATTTGTAGGGT
>CALZPS010000016.1 GCA_945827765.1 uncultured Lachnospiraceae bacterium
GGTGCTTGCTATTTCGCATAAATTATACTACTATGATATCAGAGATACCTGACAAATGAGCCTGTCGTCATTTTTTTCGTGCTTTGCACTCCCGAGATGGACGAAAGCACTCAGAATCACGGAACAACAAACAACGATGAGGGAGTTTATGATTCGAATTGCAGCCGTCGATGACAACCCGCATGATTTGCAGCTTTTACAAAACTATCTGAAGACCTACGAGGAGAACTCGAAGGAATCTTTCCGAATTTCCTGTTTTTCTGACGGGAAAGAGCTTCTAACTGATTATCGCCCTGTTTTTGATATTATCCTTATGGATATCGAGATGGCACAGATAGATGGCATGACAGCTGCCGAGGAGATTCGCCGCACCGATAAGAATGTAGTGATTATTTTTCTTACCAATATGCCACAGTATGCAATCAAAGGCGGATTTGCAGTCGTCGGAGGTGAAGAAGTACAGATAAGCCGGGCCAAAAAGAAAGCCTTTCTGGATGCACTGAATAATTATTTGAAAGAGGTGGCGAAATGAGTAACGAACTGCCCAACCAGCCTGCCAAATTGTCTGAATTACTGTGCTTATGCCTTTATTGTCGGCAGCTTTGCGATTTCTCTGGCCTGGCAAATTTATATCTATCTGGCATTGAGTTCCCTTTTTTGGTGCAGGATACCCATACAGGTTCTATTTTTGGGTACCTTTTTGGGCGTATTTTATCTATTCTTATATCTGTTGGAACGGTCACATCGTGTTCAGATGCAGGAAATGCAAGTTTCCTGGATTTCCTGTATCGGATGTATTTTTATGGCTTTCCTGATTTATATTGTCAGCAGCTTAAGCTTTGCGTCTGTAGAACTTCCTTTTACCGTCTCCACCTACGCAGATGCCTATACGCTGCGTACGATGGTCTACCTCGAAGGAGTCGGACTGCTGTACAGCCAGCATGTCCTACACTGCGAATCCTTCATCAGCCTGGAGCGTGACACACTGCAGTCCATGTTAAATCTTCAATACGAAAATTACAAGCTGAGTCAGGAATCAGTCGACATGGTCAACCAATTTATGGTTTCATTCTGACAATAGGATTCCTATACTCATTCACAACATTTACAATATTCCACTTTCATATACCCCACTTTTTTAACGCGTCCCTCATTCTTCGTCAATCTGCATAAAAATTTTTACAGTTCACGCTCCGAAACCGACGGATTGTGCAGACATTATTGCATTTCTTTTTTTCTCCTATGTATAATTTCACCAACTCAAGCAAGTAAAAAAGGAGGAATTTGAATATGCTGACGATTTCACGGTTGACAGTAGAGAATCTGGAAAACGGCTGTGTCACAGATGTGGCTGCTCCCCGGTTTTCTTTTTCCCTTTCCAGTGATAATAAGCATACGGCTCTCAAGAAAGCTGTTTTGCAAATCGGCGGCTGGCAGAAAGAGACCACGGACCAGATTGCCGTCATCTATGACGGACCGGCCTTGCAGCCTTTTACTAACTATACGGCTCTTGTGACCGCAACAGATACAAACGGCGAGACTGCAGCCGCACAGGTTTCCTTCCAGACCGGACGCATGGGGCAGCCATGGCAGGCCGAATGGATCAGTGACCCGAAATATCATTTTACAGAGAAGAAAGTCTCCCCTGTACCAATGACCTTCCGCAAGAAATTATCTATAAACAAAGAGCTGGCATCTGCAAAGCTGTATGCCACTGCTCTTGGCATCTACGAGCTGATGCTGGACGGCAAAAAGGTCGGAACACAATATTTTGCCCCCGGTTTTACTTCCTATAAATCACAGCTCCAATATCAGGTTTACGATGTGACAGACATGTTGAGCGCAGACTCCACTCTCATGGCAGTCGTTGCCGGAGGCTGGGCAGTCGGTTCCTTTGTATTCACCCGCATCAACCGCCATGACGGCGACCGGCAGGCTTTTTTGTGCGAGCTGCGCCTGACCTATGCGGATGGTACGGAAGAAATCATCGGAACGGATACAAGCTGGGAAGTGACCGAAGATGGAAACTACCGCATGGCAGATATTTACGACGGAGAGACCTACGACGCGACGATAGACCTCAATTCCATTACATGGAGAAAAGCCGCCAGAGAAACATTGCGTATTTCTCCGAAATTACTGGCAGACTACGGGAACCCGGTGCGGGAGCACGAAGTGTTCACGCCGATTTCCTGCCATCCGATGTGGCAGAGGCCGGAACTTTTTCCTGTTCCAATGAAATGATTAACCAATTACAGAGCAACATCTGCTGGGGTGCAAAGTCCAATTTTGTTGGCATTCCCAACACTGTGCCGGTGCAGGGATATGGATTCCCGGCAACGATGCCTTCCATGGCAATCGATTTCTGGGGTGATGCCTGTGTCATGGTACCATGGGCAGAATATCAGGCCCGTGGTGATATAAACATTTTGAAAAAGATGTATCCCGTCATGAAAAAGTATGTAAATGCCTGCAAGTTCTGGGCCGGACTTCTGAGTTTCGGTAAAAAACGATACATCTGGAACACTCCATCCGTCCTCCATTTCGGAGACGACGGCACCGATACGATGATTTCCTACAACCACTACGCAAGCGGCGCGGTCGGAGCATTCCTATACCAGCGTATTGCCGGAATCGAGGCCACGAAACCGGGTTATAAGGAATTTCGCATCAAACTGTTAATCGGCGGCGGTATTACATCGGCAAGAGGCAGTGTATTCACCCCGTATGGTGAGATTGTCTCCGACTGGAAGGTTGTGGATGAGCTCTTCACCATCGAAATCACAGTTCCTGTGGGAAGTTCCTGTACCCTGACACTGCCTAACGGAGAAACACACTCCTGTGACAGCGGCTGCTATACATTTCAGACATTATCCTATGTTATTGATGTCTATCGGAAAGACCTGCCGCACGAGACACATTTCGGCTATTATGCACTCTTCGTCTCCTTCTTTCCTCAGCTTGTTGCGGGACCGATTGAACGTCCGGGCAGCCTGCTCCCGCAGCTCAAACAGGAATATACGTTTCAGATAGAAGATTTACGACATGGTTTCCGCCAAATATTAATCGGTTTTTTCAAGAAAATCGTTGTGGCTGATTATCTGGCAGGCTTTGCCGATGCCGTCTTTGCCACTCCGGGCAAAGCGGTCTGCCGCCCCTGTATCCAAGCGATATTTTGTAAAAGAACGGACTGCTATACATATCCTGAAACGGATAGGGACGCTCACGCTTGTATGCTTTGCATGGATTTTTTTCCGTGCACAGACGCTTTCTGATGCCTTTGTGATGGTGTCGCATCTGGGGATTGGATGGAATATGAGTGGAATCGTAAACTCCCTGCAGCTTATGGGACTTGCCGCGATTGACGGGGTACAGATCGTGTTGGTACTGCTGGTGCTGACGCTGCTGGATAAATTTGCAGAAAAAGCCGCCCTATCCAAATGCACCATCCGCCAGACCGCCATCTTGTTCTATCTGGTTCTGACGATTTCCGTCGGATGGCTGATGCTGCTGTCCCAAAATACAGCAAGCACATTTTTATATTTTCAATTTTAATCTGACGCAGGACTTAGGCAGCGCGATTTACTGCCTGCAAAAACAAAAAAGGAATGACCATTTATGCTGACATATAAGCCGAAACTTTTGATTTTTACAACCTGTTTTCTTCTCTTACTTTTGCCGCTGGCACTGTGTTTTTGCGGCTTTGTTCTGCCGCCGCAGTACGAGGAAAGTTTCATGGGGGAATTAAAATATAAATGTGAACGACTGGACAAAACACCGGGAAACCGCATCGTCTTTGTCGGCGGCAGTTGTAGTAGATAGTGACTTACAGACAACATTTTGTCTCAATTATTTCTGGTCGGTTTATGCGGAACGGATTCATATGGAAGAATAGATATTCTGAATTTAAAAAACGTCCGGCGGACACTCACGCCCGCCGGACATTTTATTCTCTCTTTGCCAGCTTAGAATTGACTCAGCAACAGGTCAATACCTTTCAACTGCTCTTCATTCATTCCCTGCCCGAATTGTTCTCCGAGCTCACGCATAGAATAAGAAATAAATTGCGTCGGAATCATGTCCAGCGGCATCACTGTTGCGATTGCCTCCTTGACTTTCGGGTTGGTAAGCAGCTCGCGGATCGGTGTATTACTGCTATACACCATTTTCAACGACTCTGTCGTCTCATATGATACGGCGTAACTGCCCGGCTCGAGGTAACATACCCCATCCTTTACATCTGCAAACATAGGATTTTGGCTGTCTGTAAAAGTCTCCTCCTTTGCTTTCGGCAGCACCAGTTGTGCGCTGCAGCCAAACGGAACTTCCACTGACAACTCCACATGTGTCGGGTCAGTCAGTTTCCACGCGGTTTTATATATTCCCGCCGGAGAATCGTAAGACGCCTCCATCTCACCCAGAGACCAGTTCAGCGACGGAGCGATGCGGACACTCTGAAATCCCGGTGTATTCGGCAGCTGGATTCCCGCAGCGTAACGGAACAACCATTCCACGACAGAACCATAAGAATAGTGATTCAAACTATTCATGCCCGTGCTGGAAATACTGCCGTCATCCTCCACGCTGTTCCACCGCTCCCAGACTGTGGTTGCACCCAGTTTAATCTCATGCAGCCAGCCCGGATAATCTTCATTCAAAAGAAGCTTCCATGCAATATCTTCCATTCCATTTTCAGAAAGTACATGACACATCAACGGAGTACCGACAAATCCGGTCTTCAATTTATAATCATTTTCTGCATACAGCTTGCGCAACGTTTTGCGTGTATATTCCACATTGTCGGAAAGCCCATATTTCAAAGTCAGAATCAAAGCAGTCTGGGTCTTGACACAGCATCTGCCGGTCTGGCTGTAATACTCTTTTTTCACTTCCGCAAACTGCTGCTCTGAAAGTGCAGCATACTTCTTTTCCTCTTCTTCGTAGCCGAGTACTGCTGCAGCCTTAGACACCAACTGTGCGCTCGCCGCATAATACAGATTGGCGATAAATTCTTCGTCTGTGCCGCCCATAACTTCATCTTTCTTTCCGCTTGGATTGTCAAGCGCCAACCAGTCACCGTAGTGGAATACATATCTCCAGCCATGGTTGTCCCCGTCCACGCTCGTCACATAGTCCACCCAGCTCTTCATGCTCTCAAACTGGTCTTTCAAGATCTGTTTGTCCCCATAGAACAGATACAAGTTCCACGGAATGATGCAGGATGCATCACCCCATACACAGGCACAACTCGTCACACCGACCGAAGGAACCACATCCGGGACTTTGCCGCCAAGAGATTTCTGTTCTTGTGACATATCATACAAATATTTTGCATAGAATGCATACGTGTCTTCCAGATAGGTTGCCGTCGGGGAGAATACCTGCGCATCTCCTGTCCACCCCATTCGCTCGTTCCTCTGCGGACAATCTGTCGGCACATCAAGGAAATTGCTCTTCAGACCCCATCTGGTATTAGAAATCAACTGATTCACCAGCTCATGACCGGTACGCATCGTTCCTTTTTCCGTGATATCGCTGTAAAGCGCCAATCCTACAAAATCTTCTTTCTGCAAATCTGTGACACCTTCTATTTTCACATAACGGTAGCCATAATATGTAAAATGC
Organism: uncultured Lachnospiraceae bacterium; assembly: GCA_945827765.1. GTDB lineage: Bacteria > Bacillota > Clostridia > Lachnospirales > Lachnospiraceae > Schaedlerella. Next base: position 5,626 of record CALZPS010000016.1, read on the forward strand.
GGTACGATTTCCTGCTCTGTTCCGTCAGAAATGTATATATATTCGGATTTCGCAGTTCTCAGGTTTTCGTTATAAAAATTGCCCTGCTGCAGAACTTCACCTGTCTGAATATGAATCTTTGTTCCCGCTGGTTCATGCACTCTGAACTTAAAGATACCGGCAAACTCCTGCCCCATATCAAGCACCGTCTCTCCCGCCGGAGTATGAATCAGTTCTACCGGAGTAAATGTCTCGTGAACCGTCACCGGCAGACTCATCCGCGCTGTCAGAATGCCCTTTGGTGCATCACACAAAACCGCAGATTCCTCCGACAGTGCCTGCAGGGTATCATCTCTTCTCTCTCCGTCATACAATGTAGCGAAAGTCAGATTACTTCTTGTCACCTTCCAGCTTTCATCTGTACCGATGACCTCTTCACTGCCATCCGCATAAACAATCCGCAGCTCGGCAATCAGTTTCCACTCATCTCCGAAAAATCCCTTTTCCTCAAATGCGGAAAATCCAAATCTTCCTTTATACCAGCCATTTCCGAGGAGCACGGATAGTTTCCCCTGTTTCTTGAGCATCTCCGTCATATCATAAGTCTGGTACTGTACCCACTCATCGTAGTCGTTGCTGTACGGAGCGAGAAATTCATTGCCAATCTTTTCTCCGTCAAAATATGCCTCGTAAAGCCCCAGACCACTGATATAAAGTCTCGCGCTTTTTACTTCCTTAGTCGGTATGATTTCCTTTGTAAAAAACGGAAGTCTCTGCTCACTGTTATCGCAGGTAATCCATTTTCCTGCCCATTCTTCCTGCATTTTCCCGGTCTCAAACCACTGTGTCTCACTCACGGCGGACTCCCCGGCATCCGACTGTACTTCCACATTCCAGTAATACCGTGTCCGCGGCTTGAGGTTTAACTCCACCGGATATGCCAAACTGCTTGCCGTCTCATCCCATCCGGAATCGAACACCGTCTGCGCAAGCGCCTCATCCAGAGCGACCTGTACTCTGGCTGCAGTCTGTCTCTTCCCCTGTGCCTCTGTTACTTTCCATGAAAAAGTAGTACTTTCCATCCGAAATCCCAGGGGATTGGTCAGATGGTTTACTTTCAAATCATACAGTTTCATATTTTTTCCCTTTCCTGTTCACCAATAATCGTTTTTCTTTTCATTGATTATAATCTACTTTTCCTCATATGACCAGTAAGATTTCCGATAAGATGATGATTATTTCCGACACAGCAGTTTCAATTCGCCTTCAAAGATTTTTTAAATTCCTGATAGGTCGTATAAGCTTCTGATTTTTTAAATTTCCTCGATTTTACAATCCACAAAATGACTGACAATACAAAGAGTGTTATAAATAAGATGGATCCTACCCGTGTGGTTGTAATAACAATCGGATTGGTCCGCTTGATTGTCGTATCCGGACCGACACCGTTCATACCGCAGGAGTGTGCGATTGCGTACAGGTTATGATGACAAGCCTCTCTCATCGCCGCAACCACCACGGGGTCTTTCTCATATTTTGGAAGCTGATCTGTGATATAATGTGCCATCATGGAGTCATAAGTAGTCGTTCCGCCCATGACACCGTCAACACCATTTACATAGGTCGTTAATACATTGTCCGTTATCTGCAGACCGTTACATCCCCATTCACCTTTCATGATACCTTTCACCAAGCCTGCATTTGCGCCTGACCACTGAGTACCCCAACGGGTATATGCCATCATGACACCATTGCCGCCTGCCTGTGATGTTTCCAATGCACCCTGAAATGCTCTCAGGTATATTTCACGTGCTGCCTGCTCGGTCAGCCATACGCCCAGACCGATACGATCCTGCTCGCAGTCGTTTAATGCAAAGTGTTTGATCACGACAAAAACACCTTTTTCTTCGATACCTTTTACTTCAGCCGCACCAATTGCGGAGGAAAGATATCCATCTTCCGAATAATATTCGAAGTTGCGTCCGCCATATGGAGTTCTGTGCGTATTTGCACCGGGTCCATAAAGGAAAGCAACATTTGCTGCCAGACAGTCATTTCCGACGATTTTGCCCATTTCATAAACCAAATCCGTATTAAAAGTAGCTGCCAATACATCTTCCGAGGTCAGAGCAGTTGTCTCAACATTTAACCCTGCTCCGAACAATGTAACCGTCAGGCCCTGTGGTCCGTTCTCATCACGGGTTCCCGGTGCCTGTACCGACAGAACCGGCATGGTCCAGTGGAAGGAGTCTCCGATTAAGGAAACCATCTCATCAAATGTCATCTGATCCAACAATTCATCCCACTTCGGATCATCATAGTCAAGACCGATCATATCGACAAGCTTTAATCCGTTTTTCGCTCCTAATGTGGGCATCTCCACAGTTTCATAATCCGCCGGATCATACTGCACATCCTGCAATGCATCTTTTAAGTATTCTGTCAATGTTAATTTTAAGATTTCGTCTCCGGGCATTGTACCTTCCCAGTCACTTCGTGTAAGATAAGTGATATTTTCGTCCACGCCTTCATTTAAGTTTAGATCGGAACTGTCTAACTGATTGGTAATTTCCGTACCATTGTCACTGACTGCATAGGTTGATGTATCCAATTTCGGATTGTTCCATGTTTTTACCAATTCCCCATGACCGGTTTTGTCCATTCGTCCGTCTGTGTTTTCCGGTGTATAACCTTTTGCCGCCAATACATTGTTCACCGCATCATGTGCATCTGTTGCAGCTGTAAAATAATAATCGCCTGCATCCATGATATAAGTGCCTGCGCCATAAGCATCATAGCTTGCCACATAATCGCCATCCACTTCGATGGTCAGCGTCTCGGATGCTCCCGGTTCCAAAATCTGCGTCTTATCAAAACCTACCAATGATACGGATGCTTTTTCCACCTTATTCTCAACGTCATACTGGGTGTAAGGACTTGACACATAAATCTGTACGGTCTCTTTGCCTGCCACATCACCTGTATTTGTAACCGTTACTTTGAAGGTATAGGTTGTGGATGCTGGGTCATAGACCATGGACATCTCACTATACTCAAAGTCCGTATAGCTCAAACCGTATCCAAACGGGAATGCGACATCATCACCATATGCATAGTTTCCGGCATTTCCTGTCCCCATTACGAAATCTTCGTAACGTGTTTCATAATATTTATAACCTACATAAATGCCTTCCTGATAAATCATGTATGTGCTTGCATCCTCAGGAATGATGCCTTCTGTATACCCTTCATAAGTAGTCGGAATAAAGTTTTTCATTGCCGGAGCAGAATAATTATCGTAGCAGTATGTGTCTACCAGACTTCCGGACGGATTGATCTCACCTGCCAAGATGTCTGCAACCGCATTGATACCTGTAATACCGACACCGCCAATCCACAAAGTTGCATCAACACCGTATTCATTATTCTTCAGGAAATCCACCTGCAGAGGATTGGACGTATTAATCAGCACGATAATTTTCTGAATCTTACCTTGGTCTTTTAAGGCTTTCAAGTTTGCCATCATGTCTTTCTCGTTTTCATCCAGTGCCAGATAGTTTGTCTCCAGAAACGTACAGTCTGCTCCTTCACCGCCTACGCGTGAAAAAGTCACGATGGCCGCATCACTGTAAGAGTCTACGGAATCCAGCACATCCTGTGTATAGGCCGACCATGGTGCTTCGCCGACTGCCGCGCCGCCTGTAAATCCGCCGCCTTCACGCATATACTGTGCGCCGTCGCCGGTCAGATAGAAATCCCACAGGGTGGGATTTACATGAAATCCGGATTTTTCCAAAGCAGATTTTAAATTATCCGCTTTCGTGGCATCTACATTTGCAGAGCCTGTCCCTCCGTATACGATACTTACGGAAGAAGTAGAGAATAAGCTGACATTTGCCCCTTTTTCTAAAGGCAGTGCCGCATTTTCATTTGTCAAAAGTGCCGCTCCTTCTCCTTCCACCTGCTTTACAAGTTCATATCCGCGGGTCACCCTTTCCTCCTCCGTGGCAAAATCCTGTTCATAATAAATTGCATTCGGATCCTCATTTTCTAACTTCCAGAATGTTCCGCCCACAAATAATGCGACCGTATTATCAAACATTCCCAAAACGATCATCGCAACCGTCAAAATGATTGCGAACGGTGCACTGATAAAAGTCAGTGCCTTCCAAAGTCCATGTGATTTACGGCGGGCTTTTTTGTATGCTTTTTTTGCCTCTTTTTTCTGAGCCTTCAACTCATTATTCATTTTTTCTTTCCTCCTCGTATATTTTTCCCTGATACTTCTTCTGTTTTCGACTCCTTTCTTCTATTTTTCTCTCTTTTACGCGTTCTTTATACTATACTAACATATTATATAAACAAAAGCCATAACCAGCTTATACATCCCCCCGCAAAAGTGACTGTATCATCTTCCGTACTTCCCTCATTACCCGTTCATCGAGCAGCAGACCTCCATAGGAGTCATTTCGCATGACCATTGCTTTAAAACTATATGCATACAACAACTGTCCTACCAGATAAGACAACTGCTCTGCCGTGAAGTCTGTGCGTATTATTCCTTTTTCCTGCCCTTCCCGGATCATCTCGCACAACACAGGGATACTTTCTTGTTTTCCTTCTGTCTGAATAGTTTCATTTTTCTGTGCATAGACTTCATAGGCAGACAAAAACAATACATCATCGTTCAATTCAAAATAAAACAGTGACGCATCTTCTGACAAAAGACCATCCTGCGCCCCTGCGATTGCTCCCGCCGAAAAATTCTCCGCCAATCTTTTTACACAGAGATCATGAAGTTCAGCCAATATCGCATTCAAGTTATCGTAATAGCAATATAACCGCTGACGCGAAATACCACACTCCTTGGCAATCCGGCTCATCAGGTTTGCCCCGAATCCTTCCTTCAAAACCAACTGCTGTGTCACATCCAGAATCTGCTGTGTCCGCTCCTTACGCATCGCGGCACGTTTGCTTATATCATTCATTTCATCACCCTTTTTCTACTATTGATCATCTTTCGACGCACATCTGACCTTACACACATCATAAGATGTTGGGGTCAAAAGCCCCCAACTATGAGCAAGCTCATGTGGGCTTAGACCTTTTGACCCTGGTATCATCATAATCTACTATTGACATAGTGTCAACTATCATTTATAATCATTTATAGTTTACACAATGTCAACATTTTTCACAACAAAAATAGGAGGATTTTTACGATGGATTACAGACAGATGATTGGTTTCATTACCGGGAAACCAAGCAGACACCCTTACCCGATACATATGCAGCAGGCACGCCGTATTGCCTCGGAGGGAATGGTTCTATTAAAAAACGACCATGATGTGCTTCCGCTAAAAGAACGAAAGGCAGCACTCTTCGGTGCGGGCGCAGTCGATACAATTTCCTGCGGAACCGGCAGTGGTTTTGTCTTTGCACCTTATACCATTACAGTGGAAAAGGGACTGCAGAATGCAGGGATCGAAATCACTTCGAAAAGCTGGCTGAAACGTTTTGCAGCTGCAAGTAAAAAAGCAAACAAAGAAGATAAGACGCTTTCCAAAATTGATCGTATGTGGAGTGGACTTTCTATTCTGATTGACGAACTGGACATTACAGACGCAGAACTGTCCGAGGCGAAAGCTGCGGATACCGCAGTGTATGTGATCCGCCGCAACTCCGGCGAGGGCGGCGACCGCAAAGCTGTCAAGGGCGATTATTATTTATCGGATACCGAGACTGCCAACCTGAAAAAAGTGACCGCTGCATTTTCCCATACCATAGTTGTGTTGAACAGCTGTGTCGTTGATGCTAACTTTATCTATGAAATTGACGGCATTGATGCTGCTCTCCTGATGGGTCAGGCCGGAAACGAGGGCGGCAACGCACTGGCGGATGTTCTCACGGGAAAGGTCAACCCCTGCGGACGTCTGACAGATACATGGGCAAAACAGTACAGTGACAATCCAGCAAGCGCATCCTTCAGCGAAAATGACGGCAATTCTCTGCAGGAGGATTATACAGAAGATATTTTTGTCGGATACCGCTATTTTGATACATTTGACAAGGATGTCATTTATCCGTTCGGCTACGGGCTGTCCTATACTACATTTGAAAAGACAGTCAAACAGGTGACCGCAGACTGGAATCAGGTGACTGTTTCTGTCGAGGTGACAAATACAGGCAAACTGGCAGGAAAAGATGTGGTGGAGGTTTATATTACAGCGCCCGAGGGGCGTCTGACCAAACCATCTCATGAATTAAAAGGCTATGCCAAAACCGCCCTCATCGCGCCAAACCAATCCGAAACAGTGACCGTTTCCATTCCGACAGAAAGTCTGGCTTCTTTTGACACTGCCAAAGCCGCTTTCGTGATGGAAACAGGGGATTACATTGTACGTGTCGGAAACAACAGCCGCGACACAAATGCTGTTCAGATTATCCGTCTGGATGCCGAGGCTGTAGTCCGGCAGGTGCGTAATGAATTTGCTCCTGACCATGTAATTGACACGCTGAAAGCTCCCGCCAGAAAACCGGAAAGCTATGACTGTCCGGTGCTGCTTTTGTCTGCTGCAGACTGTATCACCATCGACGGAGCATGTAAAACTACAGAAGTAGAAAATGTAAACGGCAAACGTTTTGCGCAAATATCTCCTGCAGACAGTGCCACCCTTGTTGATGTCAAGGAAGGGCGGATATCCATGGATGCATTTGTGGCATCCTTAGATGATGATGTACTGCTGCGTCTCGTTGCGGGAAATGCCAATGAAACACCATACGAAGTGCCGTCCCGAATGAGCAGAAAAGTAAAACCGGTCAAGGCTCCAAGTTCCTCAGGAGCTACCACCTCACTCTTCGTAAAGAGTCTCGGTATCCCCAACTGGCTGGTGACAGACGGTCCCGCCGGACTCCATCTGCCGCTCTGCGGCGCGACCTGCTACCCGGTAGGCATGGTACTGGCTCAAACTTGGGATGATGCCGCTGTAGAAGAGATGGGTGTCGGTGTAGGTAAAGAATTAAAATACTATAATTACAGCATTATCCTCGGACCGGGAATGAATATCCACAGAGACCCACTCTGCGGACGAAACTTTGAGTATTATTCGGAAGATCCGCTGATCTCCGGCAAAATGGCAGCCGCCGCCACCAAAGGCGTACAAAAGACTCCGGGTGCGGGCGTTTCCATCAAACATTTTGCATGTAACAATCAGGAGGGAAACCGTCTGGACTGCAACAGCACCGTATCCGAGCGGGCACTGCGCGAGATTTACCTGCGAGGATTTGAAATCTGTGTGCGTGAATCCAATCCGAAGACCGTAATGACCAGCTACAATCTGATCAACGGGGTGCATACTTCTTCCAACTACAACCTTCTGACCGAAGTTCTGCGAGGTGAATGGGGCTTTCAGGGTCTTGTCATGACCGACTGGGGGACCAAAAGCGTCAAGCCATATGACCTCCATGCAGGAAATGATTTGATCATGGGCGGCTACCGCAGCCAGTTCTTGATGTCCGCACTGACAGGCGCACAGCCGGAATTTACGGCGGACGGCTATGTCAAAGAAGAAACCTTTAAGGTATTCGGCGGATTCTTCAATGAGACCGTAGAGTACTGGAACAGCTTTGAGCCGGACAAGGACGGCGCGGATACCGTAAGTACCACAATTGCGGCGGGATGTGTACCTCACACAAAAATTGCTGATAAAATAAAGGAAGGAATTGCAGAGATTACGGAGCATGAAGATGGCAGCAAGACAGTCACCTACCACGGCACAAACCGCGGCGCGTACCTCAGACGTGAGGATGTACAGGCATGTGCCTGTCTCTTATACACATCTCCGAGCCCACGAGACCGTACTAGATC
>CALZPS010000017.1 GCA_945827765.1 uncultured Lachnospiraceae bacterium
ATCTAGTACGGTCTCGTGGGCTCGGAGATGTGTATAAGAGACAGGTCCTCTGCCAGCAGATGAGCAGGTGTAAAGATTCTTATAGAAACAGGTGCATTCTTTGCAACCGCCGGCAAAATCCAATCCATATAGCATTTCGCTGAAGACAATACATAAAACGGAAATGCCCCGGAAACCTCATCAGTCTTTTCTTCGTTTTTCATAACCTGCTGCGACTGTTGTGCGTTTAACATTCCCTGAATGGTCTCCTCCGCGTCTTTCTGTTCTCCCGTCAGAATCAGTTTTTCTTTCGCACGTGTCATCGCAACGTACAATACACGCAGTTCTTCCCCCAGATTCTCCAGTTTGATTTCCCGTTGGATAAGCTTTTTCAACAAGGTTGGCACCTTCGTGCGCTGATTCAGATCAATATTATCCAGTCCTACTCCCCATTCCGGGTGGATGACCATCCTGCTTTTGACATCCTGCATATTAAACTGTTTTCCCAGTCCGCACACGAAAACAATCGGGAATTCCAGACCTTTGCTCTTGTGGATTGTCATAATCCGGACCGTGTCAGATTGTTCATCGGCAATATTTGCCTCGCCATAATCCACGTCATACTTTTTCAAATGTTCTATATAACGCACAAAATGAAACAGTCCCTTGTAGCTTGTCTCCTCAAATACAGCCGCTTTCTCCACCAACATTTCCACATTGGCCAGACGCTGTGCACCCCCCGGCATTGCCGCCACGTAAAGGCTATACCCTGTTTCTTCCAGAATCCTCCATATCAATTCATGAATCGGCATATAAGGAATCATTCTGCGAAAATGTGACAACTTTTCATAAAACTGCCGCAATATGCGGCGTGTATTCATCTCATCATCGTCGGATGCCGCCTGCCGGCCGCTCTGCGTTTCGCTTTCTGCTCCGATTTGTGTTTCACTCTCTGCTCCTGCTTGCCCTGCATATCGCTGTACGGCCTCAAAGAACGTTCCTTCCGGATATGCCATACGGATCTGAGCCATCTGCTGCGCATCAAGTCCTACAAGCGGCGAAGTAAGCACCGACGCCAGCGGCACATCCTGCCGCCTGTTTTCCAAAAGCTGCAGATAATTCAGCAGCACACTGACCTCATATGTCTCAAAATATCCTTCCTTGCTGCCTGCATATACCGGTATCCCTGCATCCGTCAACTCCTGCACAAATACATCTGCCCATCCTCTGGCACTGCGCGTCAGAATCACGATATCCTGATATCGCACACGACGAAAAGCATTCGCATCCTTATCCCACACTTTCCCGTTCGCCATCAGTTCCTTTATCCGTCCTGCCACCATTCTGGCCTCCATCTGACGGCCGGAGAGTGTGAGATTCATTTCTGCCTGACTAGTGTCCAGCAGCAGAAGTTCCGTCTGATTTTCGGAAATCCCATCTGGACCAATCAGCGGTTTGTATGCTGCACCCGGATAAAGTGCCGCCTGCTCGTCATACACGATTCCTCCCAGCTCTTTTCGCATGATTCGGGAGAACACCAGATTTACGCTGTCCAGCACTTCTTCCCTGCTGCGGAAATTACGATGGAGGTCAATCCGCACCTTCTCACCATCTTCAATCGAATAGGTGTCGTATTTTTCCATAAAAAGCTCCGGTCTGGAGAGCCGAAACCGGTAAATACTCTGTTTGACATCCCCCACCATGAAGATATTATAATTTCCATTACTTACTCCGGACACACTGGTCAGTATGGCCTCCTGTATCAGGTTGCTGTCCTGATACTCGTCTATCATAACCTCCTGAAACTGTTTCTGATATTCGCGTGCTGCCGGAGACGGCACCAGTTTTCCATCCTGCTCTTCTGTCAGAATCTGCAGGGCAAATTGCTCCATATCACCAAAATCAATCATTCCGCGGCTTTGTTTCTTTTCCAGAAATGCATCCGCAAAACGCTGTACCAGCGTGGCAAATGCTCCCATCGTTCCGTAAGTTGCGCGCATATCACGCCGCATCTGCCCAGGCTCCTCAAAGAAACAAAATTCCTGTAATTCTTTCACCAGTTTCTTTGCCTGCTCCCGCAAATTTTTCACTTCTTCGCGCTTTTCCGATGAGATATTCTGATCCTTTTTCCGTGATAATGTCTGCCATTGAAACTCCGTCACACATTGGTACATCTGCTGCAGTCCGCTCGCCCCGGCAGCTTTGACAAGCATCTGCAGATCTGATTCCAGCATGGGCAGATACAGATACGGTCCATCCGGTTCGTCGCAAATTTCTGCTGCCCGCCGTAAAATGTACATGGCATCATGCAAATATTGTGCGGCAACTTTCTCTGCCTGCATCCACACAGTATCATTTGCCGTTTTCTCTACATTTTCAGCCTCATCCTGCAAAATGTCATCCACTCCGGAATGTTCAGTGTCATCTGCCCCGGTCTGTGCGAACACTCCTCCGCCCGACTGTACATGATATCGCTCCGCGCACTCCGCCAGCCACTGTTTTGGCTGAGGATAACTGCGGGAATATTCATACAACTCCAGCACCAGTTCTTCCAGCCTGTGGTCATTGCGCCCGGCGCCAAGTTTCTCCACCAACTCCAGAAACTGTTCATCCCCTTCTTCATAACATGATTCCAACACTTCCGAGAGCACATCCTGTTTCAAAAGTTTAAGTTCCCCTTCCTCTGCAATCCGGAAACCGGGATCCAAATCAATCACATGAAAATGCTCGCGAATCACACTCAGACAAAAACTGTGGATGGTTGTGATATGTGCGCTGTGAATCAATGTTGCCTGCCGCTGTAAATGGACATCCCCCGGATGTCCCTCCAGCGCCTTCTCTACCGCAGCACGAATACGCTCCTTCATTTCTGCCGCTGCCGCCTCCGTAAAGGTAACAATCAACAGACGGTCTACATCCATAGGATTCGCACTGTCGGTCAGCATACGGATGATGCGCTCGACGAGTACCGCCGTCTTACCTGAACCGGCAGCTGCGGACACAAGAATATTACGGTTTCGCAGTTCGATGACTTTTTTCTGTTCTTCTGTCCACTGTACTCCCATCATTCCTCTCCCTTCTGTTCGTCTGTTTTCCGGTTTTTCATCTCGTCCCGGATTCTCCCCATCACTTCCTCGCGGGAATATTTTTCCAGACTACGCAGCTGAAATCCCTCCAGTCTGCCGTCAAACCCGCACACTGCACCGTAACTACAATAATCACAAGCTGTCTGACCGCCCAGCTCATAAGGCAATGCAGCCGTATCTCCTGCCGCTATCCCCTCTTTTAATTTCTGTTCTTTCTCTTTCGCATAATCTAAAAACAGAGAAAACTCTTCCGGTGCGAGCACCTTGGAGAGTTTGCTTAAACTTCCGTCCTTATTTCTGCCGAATGGAAACAGATTGGAATTCCCACTGACTTCATGCTGCAAATGTTCAAGCACCGTCTCGTCTGCGCTCACCACCCCATCCAGTTTCAATTCTTTGAGAATATTATCTTCAACCTCCAGCGGATTTTTCTCCCTATCCACAATCGGATCGTGCATCCGATAATAAAAGACTCCCGCCGGAATGACCGGTTTCTTCTGCTTCCGTCCTTCCATCTCCAGCGCCGCATTCAGATAGACTGGGAGCTGTAATTGCAGGCCATGATAAAAGGCCGTAATGTCAAAGCTTTTCATTCCGGTCTTATAATCGGTCACTTTCACATAAACTCCCCGTTCATCCTCACAGGTATCAATACGATCAATTTTTCCGCTGCCAAATTTCATCTCATAGCCGCTCGGCCGAAAATCTCCCTGCTCCATCTGTTTTGTCAGTGCCCATACAGAGCGCTGAATCAGCCGTTTAATCCGGGTAATCAGGTATTCGTTGCGCGCTGTACTGTATAGTACTGTATTTCCATATTCTACAATACTTTCCTCCACACTCTCTGAGATAAATCGTGAACGCACCTCCTCTGGCATTTCAACCCAGTCCATCCGGTTTTCATCTGCCTTTCGTGAAAACCGCTCCATCGCCTGATGCGCAATATTTCCCAGATCCATCGCCTCAAACTGATAGATTTCCCGCTCCGAAAGTTTCAATCCATATGTCAGAAAATGAGCATAAGCGCAGGACGCAAACTTCTCCAGCCGAGTGACACTGACCCGGTCAGTGCTGCCGTACAAGCCTTCCGCATCCTGAAGCCGTTTCTGCTCTCTCTGATAGAATGCGGCATCCAGAATCTGCCGAACTGCACCCATTTCCTGCATTTTCTGCTCCTGCTGTCCAGGCCGCACCCGCTGTTCTTCCTGCTCCTGCTGTTCTTCCCGCCGATACCAGGTATATAATTCTTTCCATTCATCATCCAGACCACAAGAACGTTCGCGCAAACCTTTTGCCAGCAAAAATGCACCCTTTTCTCTGGTCAGCTCCTGCCGGTTCAAAGGTTTCCTGTCCTCATCGTCCACTTTCAGTTGTGGATACATTCTGCGGATATCTTGAATCAGATAGGCCGGGCGCAATGCCTTCCCGTCCGCCGAAATCTTGCTGTACGTCAAATATAATTTTTCCGAGGGTTTGGTCAGATTCATATATAAATAAAATTTCTGCACATACGCCTTCTCCTTCGCCCCAGGTGACAATGCCAGTTTCCGGTTTGCAAAACATTCTCTGTCACGTTCGGACAAAAGGCCGCCCTGTCCGAGATTGCCAGGCAGAAACACATCATTTGCTCCCATAAAAAACAACACTTTCAGATGGTTTAATCGGGTTCTCTCAACATCACCTACGACCACCTGATCCATGCTCGGCGGAATCACTCCCACTTTGGCCTCCTCAAGTCCGGCATCCAGTAAATCACAGTATTCTTTCAGGGAAATGCGCTCATCGCCCAGCAATTCCACAAATTTGTCAAATAGTTCAATGACAATACGATACACCTGCGCGTACTCTTTTGCCAGTGCCAGTTCGCCTTCATTTAAAAAACTTTCCGAAAGGCGCTGAACCTTTTCCTGCATCTGTTCCCGCACGAGAAATTCATAGACTGCCATGGTCACATCTTTTACTGTCTTCTGCCGTTTTTTTAAAATAAAAACCAACGCATCTACTTTTTCCACAAAACGAACCCGAAGTCCATTAATCAGCGCCAGTTCTTCCTCCCCAGTACTTTTATTCTTACGTGCCCACACGCTCTGCCATTTTTTATAGCCTCTAAGCCCCAGCGACAGACAATAGTTTTCCAAATAATCCACTTCGTCATCTGTAAATCCGCCCATTCCTGTACGCAGGAATCGAAACACACTCTCATAAGTAAAATCATCTCTTACCATCGCCAGCAGACTTCGCAGATATTCTACAAATGCATTGAGCAAAATGCTTTTCTTGTAATCCAAAAAAACCGATATTCCATACGAGTCACAAGCCTTTTGTATCGGTGCTGCATAGGTATTCATATCTCCGGCAATCACCGCAATATCACGATAACGGTAACCCTGTTCTCTCACCAGACGACGGATTTCGGAGGCTACATACTCCGACTCTTCTTTGGGATTTCTCACAGCATGGAGCGAAATATTCTCCGGCTTCTGCTCATATTTTGTTTCTCCGTAACGAAATAATTCAGACTCCAAAAAAGCCATCTCCGCATTATTTTGGAACCGCCTAACCGGTTTCTTGTACAGATAAACCGGCTCGTCCATCCCAATATGCTGCTCTTTTGCAATCTTTACCAGCGATGATGTCATTTCCTTGCTCAAGGCGAACAATTGATACGGATGGCGGTAGATAAATGCATCCTCCCGCTCATCCATCTCCACTGTAACCATCACCTTTCGGCATACCTTCATCAGTTCTCCCAGAAGTTTATTCTGTACCGGCGTAAAACCGGTAAAACCGTCCAGCACCACAACACTGTCCTTTAACAGTTCCGACTTTGGCACCGTCTCCCTCAGAACATCCAGCAATTCCTCTTTGGTAATGTATTTATCCGCCAAATACTGTTCAAACCCTTCATATACCTTACGAATATCCTGAAGCTTATAGTACAAATAGCTTTCCGGTTCCAATGTCTCAATGAATGAATCCAGTTCATGAAATCCGATGCCGTACTGTGTAAACTCGGAAATCACTGATTTTACTTCACTGATATACCCCTGTTTTTTTAGATTCCCTTTCAATACACGCAGTTCATCCTCATATTTTCCGGCAATCTTACGCAAAATCAGATTCTTGCCTTCATCGTCGAGCACTCTCCTTGTCTGCGATCCTGTTTCTTCAAATACTCTGTGAGACAGTCTGATGAAACTCAACACATCAATATTCATAATTCCGCCGCGCGGATGCCTCTCACAAAGTTCTTTCTGTGTCTGCATCGTGAACTGCTCCGGCACCAGCACCAGATAATTGCATTGCGGATATTTCATAGATTCCTGAATGACCCACTCATACAAATAGTGGGATTTACCAGCTCCGGAATTGCCGAAGATAAACTGTAAGGACATAAAAAACCTCCACTGATATCATTCTGACTCAAAAATGTCCACCGGACGTTTTGTTGCATATCTGGCAACAAAAACCATCCACCGGACATTTTGATTAAATACTTAGCAACTCAGTTATGCCTGCCACTCTTTCACTTTCTTGCGCAGCCAGTCACACCACGGCTCAAAACCTTCTCCTGTCTTGGCAGACACGAACATCACTTCCGCTTTCGGATTGCGTTCATGAATCCGTTTCACCACAGCCTCATCGTCAAAATCAAACACTACTTTTGCGTCGATTTTGTTAATCAGCACCAAATCACATACCTGAAACATCAGCGGGTATTTCAACGGTTTGTCGTCTCCCTCAGGCACGGAAAGAATCGCCACATTGATACATGCCCCGGTATCAAACTCTGCCGGACACACCAGATTTCCAACATTTTCCAACACAAGCAGGTCAAGCTCTTCGGTTCCAAACTCATCGAGCCCCTGTTTGGTCATCTCCGCATCCATGTGACACATCCCGCCGGTGTGCAGCTGAATCGATTTTGCTCCCGCCGCAGCAATTTTTTCCGCATCTACCGATGCATCAATGTCCGCCTCCATCACGCCAATTTTCATTTCGTCCTGCAGCATGGAAATCGTCCGCAGCAAAGTCGTCGTCTTACCTGCCCCAGGAGATGCCATCAAATTAATCATATACGTCTTTTCTTTTTTCAGGCGTGCCCTGATTTTATCCGCATTTACTTCATTTGCTGCGAATACATTTTGCTTGATTTCAATAACTCTGACTTTTTTATCCATAATCTTCACTCTGCCTTTTATACGTTTGGTATCTGCTTTAACTGTTCATCCAACTGCTCGATAATACTCACCGGCGTGTTGACGAACGCAAGCATATCTCTCAGAGTCATCTTGTTGACCATCGCTGCCATATCCTCATTCATTTCCATCCCTGTCTCCGCTGCCTGACTGCCTGCTTTTTGCATCTGTGCCATCAACACGTCAAGGATCGCCTTTGACTGCGGATTGCTCATCAGCCTGCCAAAGGTACAATCTACCGAAAGAAATGGCTCATGGTCTCCATTCACATGTACCGGGCATACTGGTTTCGTCATCTCTCCGTCACCATAATCACCGAACACATCCTTCAACCAGCTGATGCTGTCCGCCACCCAGTTCGGCACACGGCTGCTGATGACTGTATCTTTGTGCTGCACGGAAGTATCACAGGTAGAAAATCCATGCGGTCCGTGACTATAAATATGACTTTCAAATGCGATTCCATACTGGTCGAGTGCCTCCATAAATCTGATAGAATTGGCAATCGGCACAATATTGTCGGTTCTGGTCGCAAAAAGGAAGCACGGACAAGTATCAAAATCTACTTCACAAATGGTATCCGGTGCAGTCTTGTTGCATCCCTTCACATCCTCACTAGTCACTGCATAGCCAAGAATTGCCGCGTTCGGGCGATTTTTTGCCATCGTAGCCGCTGCCGCCGCCAGATGTCCTCCTGCGGAAAATCCAATAACCGCCACCTTGTCCGCATACAGATTCCATTCTTCCGCCCTGGAGCGAATCAGTTCCATCGCCTGCTCATAATCCTCCAGTGGATTCGGCCACACAGCATCAGCCCTCACCGAGTAACGCAGGATAAACACCTGATACCCCGCTTTTAAATAAGGCATCGCCACCGGGTCTGCCTCACGGTCGGAACACATCTGGTAACCGCCGCCCGGCAGTACCAGCATCGCCGGACGTTTCACAACATTGCGGAATTCTCCGCCTACTTCCTGCAGATATACCGTCAAGGTTACGTTTCTCTTCTCATTTAATACAATTTGTTCTACACGCATTTTTCTTCTCCTTTTTTATAATTGCCCAGTCTTAATATTTCCTATTTACAGCCTTTGACTGTGTTCAGCACTTCTTCATCAATCTTACATAGAACTCTACTGCTTTCACCAATGTCTTCACCGGTATGCGCTCATTGTTGCCGTGAATCATTCCGCGCTCTTCCTTCGACAATTTCATTGCAGAGAACTTATACACACGATCCGTAATCCGGCAGTAATACCATGAATCGCTGCACGCCATCATCAGATAAGGCGATACCAGTGCACCCGGCCATGTATCGGTGACCACCTGACACAGACGATTCCATTCCTCACAGGAT
This sequence comes from uncultured Lachnospiraceae bacterium, assembly GCA_945827765.1. Lineage (GTDB taxonomy): Bacteria > Bacillota > Clostridia > Lachnospirales > Lachnospiraceae > Schaedlerella. Next base: position 8,622 of record CALZPS010000017.1, read on the forward strand.
ATATCGGAATTAACAGATGGATTGCGTCCTTCGAAAATTGTCACATCAATATTCGGATTGTCAATCACTTTTTCCAGATAAGCACGGGCAGATTCTGTCGTATCCATACCAATCAGCCTCAGATTCATTCCCACCGATGCCTTCGGCGGCAAAACATTAAAGCTTTTGCTGCCTTCCATCTTTGTCACCGCACAGGTCGTCCTAAGCATCGCATTCAGCTCGCCGCCTGTCTTTTTACAAACTATATCAAACAGCCATTCAAAGCACCAGAGATTGGCAAACAAAATCTTATACACAAAACCGGAATGCCTTCCGAGAATGTCAAGCATTTCTTTCACTGGTTTGGTCAATTGTCTCGGGAACGGATGTTTCTCTATCGCTGTGACTGCTGCCGCCAGTTCTCCGACGATCGTATGTACCGGCGGAGTTGATGCGTGACCGCCCCTGCTCCTGGCATGAAGCTCAATATTCTCCAGTCCTTTTTCAGCAATCCCGATCAGCGCGCACTCACGGGTTACCCCCGGAAAAACATTTTCCACGACCGCTCCGCCTTCATCCACCACCATCGCCGGGTGGATATGATGTTCCTCGAACCATTCCACGATTGCCGGGCAGCTCGGTCCATTAATTTCCTCCTGTCCGGAAAACGCAAAATAAATATCCTGCTCCGGCACAAAGCCATCCCCAATCAGTTTTTCCGCCGCCTCCATGATGCCGCAGAGTGTTCCCTTTGTATCCAGCGTTCCGCGTCCCCACAGAACACCGTCCACCACCTCCGCACCAAACGGGTCTTTCTCCCACTGCGCCTCTTCTACCGGAACCACATCATAATGAGACATCAGCACAACCGGGTCTGCATTTCCTTTTCCTTTCCAATGATACAGCATACCGTTCACACCGATAAATTGTCTCTCACAAGTGGTATGAACCTGAGGAAACAATTGCGGAAGTAAATCCTGAAATTTCTTAAATTCCGCCTTGTCAATCAGGCTGTCATCATAATATGAAATGGTTTTGCAGCGAATCATTTGCTGCATATCACTAACGATTTTTTCTTCCTCTAACTCAATCTTTTCTTCAGACGGAGTCATCTCCGGTCTTGGATTGAACATCGCTGCCCGTACCAGAATCACTGCCACCCAGATTACGACAAGCGCCAGAATTATCCACAATACGATCATCATCTTTGCCTCCTATAACATGCCTTTATTATACATGAATCTTGCTGCACCGATGGCAATCAAAGCTCCCACCGGAACCAACACGCCCACGGAGCCTGACAGTGACGGCACCAATAAAAACAAAAGGATCATAAATGTCAGCGGAGCAATCGATATTTTCCAGTTTTTACTCACATAAACCACTGCCAGACCGCCGAACAATGCCGGTAATATATTGTCAAAGGCCGGTTTCACAACCGGACTGTCCAAAATCGGTGTCAGCGGAACAAGCAGTGCCACGCCAAGCGCGATAATCACCGTCGTCACAATAGAAGAAGTCGCCACTGCAATGGTGGAAATCACTTCTCCCTCTTCCGAACCGGGTTTCACCTTTGCATTTTCCATCGCATTTAGAGCGGCGGGCACTTTCAAACTGGTCAGATTTCCGGTTACAAAAGCCAGATAGGAGCTGGATGTTCCCAGCATTGGCACAAAGGTGAGCACCTCAATCAGGCCAACCGTCCAGTAAATCGGTGCAACACCCAAAAGTCCTGGCAGCACCGGTTTCCATCCCGGCCATGCACCGTAATATATACATGTGACAATCGGATATGCAAAAATCATTCCCAGCGCACACAAAATCCAGATTCTTCCATATACATGAGACATTTCTTCATAACTTTTCTTCATACCGTTCAACCCCCAATCAGCGGAGTAATGACTGCCGCAAAAATCATTGCCCCCATCATGCTGATTGGAAGGGCGTATGTCTCCAGCCATTTCATATTGCATTTCTTAATTAAAATTCCGCAGATACCCATCAGAAGTGCAGAAAAGAGCAGTACAAATATCGGGATCCATCCTGTCAGACCAGAACGGATATCGGCAAAGACCATTCCCAAAAATGCGGAAATCATGCCCAAAAATAATGCAGTCATCAGGATATCTCCCCATTTACTGTCTTTTCCCTTGATTTTCATCAGACCTCCCTGTATCTTTTTGATGAAAAGTGGTACCCAGATAAGCCCCGGAAAAATGCCCAAAGTCATTACCCATGCAATCGCTGTATACACTTCCGGATTCGTTACGGTTTCCGATAACGAAATACCAAGCGCACTCGCCGTGGAGGTGGCTGCCGGCAATTCATATGTAATTGCACCGATAACGCTCAATCTGAGCCAGGGCAGCGGCAGTCCTAAAAACTTCGACAAGGTAATCACTCCCAACAAAATAGATAAAGCCGGAGCAATCGTAAAAATTGCAGTAGAAATCATCGTTTTACGCATCTTTGCCGCCTCGATGCCGATTTCCTTACCGTGCCGGTAAGACCGCACCAGAAAGAATACGGACTGTGCGATCACAAATACGATAACTGCTCCCGCCAGCAAAAAAAGCAGGTTGCTGTTTGGATTAAAATTCATTATTGTATTCCCTCCCTTTCTCATTTCTTTTCCACAATTGCCTGATACATCATGATCCGCACAGCCAACTCATTTCCTTCAGTCTTGGAATGTACGCCATCCACAAACAATTATGGCAATCGCTATTCCACCGTAATCAGTTCGTACTCTCTTGTACCGTATCCCAATTCTGCTGCGGCCTCAATAGTGTGCACGCCGTTGCGCGATTCGATTCGCTCCAGCAAATGATCTCTTCCGGGGTCATCCGATGCATAGACTAAATCGAGGCACGCCTGATCGATGGCAATTGGATCAAGCGAAACCAAGATCCCGATATCTTTCATACAGGGGTCTTCTGCCACTGCACAGCAGTCACAGTCTACAGACATATTTTTCATCACATTCACATATACAATATTTCCTTTGAAATATTCAACGACAGAGGACGCTGCGTCCGCCATTGATTCCAGAAAAGAATCATGATCCGATTCCCAGAGCAGATCCGGATCGCCTGCACCGTGGATGTATGCCTTCCCATAAGAGGAAGCAACTCCGATGGACAATTGTTTCAAAGCGCCGCCATAGCCTCCCATCGGATGTCCCTTGAAATGTGACAATACAAGCATAGAATCATATCTGGACAGGTTCTTCCCCACATAATTCTTTTTAATTACTTTTCCGTTTGGTATCGGCAATTCCATATCCGGACCTTCCCCGTCCAGCAAATCCACCTCAAACATTTTACTCCACCCATGTTTTTCCAACAATGCAAGGTGTTTTTCGGTTGTATTCCTTTCTCCTTCGTATGCCGTATTACACTCCGCAACAACACCACCAACCCTTTCAATCATTGGTTTCCAAAACTCCGGCTTTAAAAAATTCTGATTACCTTCTTCTCCCGAATGTACCTTGACTGCAACCTTTCCGGTCAGTTCTTTTCCCGCAAGCTGATATAACTCCACCACTTTTTCCGGACTGATTTCTCTTGAAAAATACACATTTGCTTTCATAATATAAATCCTCCTGATGTTCTTTTTCCGTCAAACTGACTGTGCCCTATACACACATTATAGCATCCCTGAAATGGATTTAAAACTAATATTTGCTGAAACTTTCACCAAATTCGTTTCATTTTTTGCCAAGCCGCAGTGCGATCCCCCGGAGGGTTTTGTTGCATAGGGAACAACGTTTCCTATGCAACAAAAAACAGTGAGAGCACGATTGTACTTTCACTGTTTCTTACCATTTCCATCCTAACCCGTTTCACGAAAAAGCATCAGGCTATGCCATCTTTGGTGTCGTATAACACCATTTCTCCCGCTTACTCTGTTTGTTTCACTGTTGTATCACACATTGCACCCTCATCAACATAATCCAGACAATATCTCGCTTTCGTAAATGGACGCACTTTTCCATCCGCTACTTTCACATGCTCCGGATGAACTGCATAACCTTTTAATGCCGCCTCATCCACAAAAGCAGAATCCAGCATCACATCCACATTGGAACTGCCGAGTGACTTTGTATTCACCCGAATCCACAGAAGTCCCGGAATCTTTCCCGCCAGACCTTCTAATCCTTCTTTGATACCCGACTTGATTTTTTCTTTTTCCTCTTTTGAGAATTCATCTTTTAACTGCCATAGAATCACATGCTTTACCATCTTTGATTTCCTTTCCTCAACAGGTCTGCAAGCAGCCACCTGGCTCATTGTTTCTCATAAATGAAAAAACAGTACCTGAACCAGTACTGTTTTTATTATGTACCTTCAAAACCGCATACAAAGAAATTCATTCATCCATTCACCTATCACCGTGTTTGGTTATGCCCTCGACCTATTAGTATCAGTCAGCTCCATGCGTTACCACACTTCCACCTCTGACCTATCTACCTCGTCGTCTTCAAGGGGTCTTAC
>CALZPS010000018.1 GCA_945827765.1 uncultured Lachnospiraceae bacterium
TAATTCTTAAAGTTGAGCGGAAATCTTCCGAACATATAGGATGTTTTCGGTGTTTTTGAGGTCGTGAGCACAATCGTTGATCTTCCAGAACTGTAGAAATTTGTAGAACGGTTTTTGAGGACATTTGGAAAAAGTTGGGCTATAATAAAGCTCAACACAATCCGGATTATTGTGTAACAACCCAAAACGAGGAGGATTTCGTTATGATTCAAGAAGTAGTGACTGGCACTAATATCATTTACTATATGATGATAGTCATTGGTGTCATCGGTGTGGCGGCAAAAATCGTCAATCAGGTTACCTTGCGCCGCCTGCTTACAGAAGCATCCGGCATGTCCAAAAGTACACATAAACTGATAAAACTGGTGCGTGCAAAGTATGAGCATGCTTGTATGCTGCATGATAAGGTTGAAAATACACGGGCGTTTGTTGAAAAATACATATATGAATATCGCGGTGTCATCTTCCACATCCACACTTGGCGGCAATTGGAGCTGCAGTCGGTCTGGTTTGCGGGAATTTTGTCGGTGACAGGTGCATTTTGCTGGTACAGCACACATGGGATTTGCGAGGAAGTATATCAGTATTTGATGGTGGGGGCGGCGGAAATGATAGCACTGTATGTTATCAGTCAATTGTCGGACGAGCCTTACAAAATGGAGGCGGTAAAAAATTATATGGTAGACTATCTGGAAAATGTAAGTTGGTTTCGCTATCGAAAAGGCCGCCAGAGTGAGAGGGAGCAGATTGATGTAATCCGTACGGCAGGAAACAGCGGGTTGTCTCAGTCGGAAGAATCGGAAGACGTGAATGAAGAACAGCCGGAGTTATCTATCAATATCGAAGGAGAGCCACGCAAGAATGCAAAAGGGGCAGGAGCGCATCCCATGTTTCGAAAGTCGGTGAGGGGTAAGAACGCCCAGACAGAACAGAACAGCGGGCAGGCTCAAGGGGCACGGCAATCTTATCAGGAAGAGGCGGAGGACTCATACCGGGCGGAACATACTGCATACAAAGGAGAGCGTCCATCCTATCAAGAGACACGTCCATCCTATAGAGAAGAGCGTACTTCTTATAAGGAGCACCCACCTTACAGAGAGGAACAGCCCTCCCTGAGAGAAGAACAAATTCGCCAGATATTGGAAGAGTTTTTGGCCTGATGGCGATATTTGGGGGTTGTTATCTGATGGCAGGTCTGTTAAAATAGCCATATACATTTCCGGCGTATGTATCGCAAAGCCGATATGTACGCCGTTTTAGCATGCCTAAGGCATTCTTGAAATAAACATATGATAAAGATCGTCTTATAAGGAGCGGTGAAATACTATGGGATTTTGGATTGTGATGTTTATATTGCTGGCGATTTCTGCTTTTCTGATTTATCAGTGTGTAGCGGCAGCGAAGAACAGGCGGGAAAACAGGAGGCGGGATGATGATTATGAGCAGGAGAATCATGAGCGTCCGCGCAGCAGGAAATCGCAGGCAGGGCAGGTGCAGTCCGCAAGGAGAAGGCGTGACGAGCGCGATGAATCAGAGGTGGATGAAGAGGAAGAAGAATATATACCACGAAGAGCAGGACAGAAACAGTGGAAGATTCTGTTGGAGAATCTGGACACATGGGAAAAGTATACATTCATGTTCTATGATGAGGTAGGTATCGGGCGGGCAAAGGACAGCCCGGACTTTGAACAGTTTTTGACCATTGAAGGAGATCCGAAGGTGTCGAAACAGCATTGCACGATTATCCGCAAAGGCGGCCGGCTCTACATTGAGGATCTGGGTTCTAAGAATGGCACTTTTCTGAACGAAGAATGGGTGGACGAGCCGGTGCTGATTCAGAAGGAAGATATTCTCCGGGTTGGTGAGACACGGATTGAAATCAACAAGATTCTGCGAGAGCGGGATTAGACCTTGACCTTTTTGGAAAATGAGGGTAATATGGAAACCAAGAGGACAGCGCGGTCAGAACGTTGTCCTTTTGCGCATATAATTAAGGATTTATGACACGGGTGAAAATGTGTGAAAGATATACATAGAATGTGTCAAAACAGATGATGAAAATGACAGGAGGTTGAAATGATGAAACTATATGACAAGGGCGTATATTTGTTAAACGGTACAGAGATTGTGGAAGAGGGCACTGTGCAGATGCCGCTTAGTAAGGAAGATGCTGCGAAGAATACGATGGCATATCGTATTTTGGAGGCACATAATACTTCCGGCAATATGCAGAATCTTCAGATTAAATTTGACAAGCTGACATCCCACGATATCACATTTGTGGGTATTATTCAGACGGCACGGGCTTCCGGACTTGAGAAGTTCCCAATTCCATATGTGCTGACGAACTGCCACAATTCACTGTGTGCAGTGGGAGGTACAATCAATGAAGATGACCATATGTTTGGACTGACTTGCGCCAAAAAGTATGGTGGTGTCTATGTGCCGCCTCATCAGGCAGTTATTCATCAGTTCGCACGCGAGATGCTTGCGGGCGGCGGCAGAATGATTCTCGGCTCAGACAGTCATACTCGTTATGGTGCACTGGGTACGATGGCGATGGGAGAGGGCGGACCGGAGCTGGTAAAACAGCTTCTGAACAAGACCTATGATATCAAGATGCCGGGCGTGATCGGTATTTATCTGGACGGAGAGCCGATGAAGGGCGTGGGACCTCAGGACGTGGCTTTGGCAATTATCGGCGCAACATTTAAAAATGGCTATGTAAATAATAAAGTGATGGAATTCGTGGGACCGGGTGTAGAAAAACTGAGTGCGGATTTCCGTATCGGTATCGATGTGATGACCACAGAAACCACATGCCTTTCCTCTATCTGGAAGACAGATGAGAAGATTAAAGAATTTTATGAGATTCACGGCAGAGTAGAGGATTATAAGGAACTGGCACCGGGTGCATGCACCTATTATGACGGAATGGTCTATGTGAACCTGAGCGAGATTAAACCAATGATCGCAATGCCGTTCCATCCGTCTAACGTATACACAATCGATGAGGTCAATGCGAACCTCAAGGATATTCTGCATGACGTGGAGCAGAAGGCTCTGGTCAGCCTTGACGGGGCAGTGGACTATTCTTTGCAGGATAAAATCGTGGATGGTAAATTGTATGTGGAGCAGGGAATCATCGCCGGATGTGCAGGCGGCGGTTTCGAAAATATTTGTGCGGCGGCAGACATTGTCCGCGGCAAATATATCGGCTCCGATGCGTTTACATTCAGCGTATACCCGGCAAGTACGCCGGTTTATCTGGAACTGGTGAAGAACGGTGCGGTAGCAGATTTGATGGCGGCAGGAACCATCGTGAAGACGGCATTCTGCGGACCATGCTTTGGCGCAGGCGATACTCCGGCAAACAATGCATTCTCCATCCGTCATTCTACCCGTAACTTCCAGAACCGCGAAGGTTCCAAGCTTCAGAGCGGGCAGATTGCTTCCGTGGCACTGATGGACGCGCGTTCGATTGCGGCAACGGCAGCGAACAAAGGATTCCTCACACCTGCGACGGCGATGGATGTGGAATACAGCAACAAGAAATATCATTTCGACAGCAGTATTTATGCAAACCGTGTCTTTGACAGCAAGGGTGTGGCTGATCCGTCCGTGGAGATTCAGTTTGGACCGAACATCAAGGACTGGCCGGCGATGAGCGCACTTCCGGAAAATCTGGTTCTGAAGGTTGTTTCGGAGATTCACGACCCGGTAACGACGACGGACGAGCTGATTCCGTCAGGAGAGACTTCATCCTATCGTTCGAATCCGTTGGGACTGGCCGAATTTGCACTCTCCAGAAAAGATCCGGCGTATGTGGGACGGGCGAAGGAAGTGCAGGCTGCACAGAAAGCGATTGAGGCAGGCACATGTCCGCTGGATGCACTGGAAGAGTTAAAACCGGTGATGGAGACGATTCAGAAAGTCTATCCGAATGTCGGCAAAGGCAATATGGGTGTCGGCAGCACGATTTTTGCTGTGAAACCGGGTGATGGTTCGGCTCGTGAGCAGGCTGCATCCTGTCAGAAAGTGCTTGGCGGCTGGGCAAACATTGCCAATGAGTATGCGACCAAACGGTATCGTTCGAACCTGATTAACTGGGGTATGCTGCCGTTCTTGACAGAGGCAGACCATGAGGCATTGCCGTTTAAGAACGGAGATTATATTTTTGTGCCGGATGTACGCAAGGTTGTGGAGGAAAAAGTTTCCAGTGTGAAAGCGTATGTGGTCGGTGAAGAGCTGAAGGAAATCGAACTGAAACTCGGCGATATGACAGATACAGAAAGAGAGATTATCCTGAAAGGATGTCTGATCAATTATTATAGAGGGTAGTATGAGTGATCAATTACAGTTTCAAAGGAAATTGGCAGAGCTTTTAAAGACCGCACAATCGCAGAATATGCGGGTCACAAAAGAGGAAATCCACCGTTGTTTTGCGGAGGATGGATTGAATGAGGAACAGATGCTTCTGGTGTATGATTATTTGTTGTCTCAGAAAGTCACTGTGGCTGGATATCTGAAGAACGGCGTGCCGGCTGCAGCCGGCGGCGAAAGTGATGCCGGACAGAGGTGTTTTGAGGAAAGTGATGTCGGACAATCGGGTTCTGAGGGAGTTGCCTTTGGCAGGACGAGCGCAGGCGTGGTGCTGCCGGAGTATACGGAGGAAGAGCGGGAATACCTGCGTGATTATGAGGCGGGTTTGAAAGCAATGAACCCGGAGACCCCCTGTGAACGGCAGGCTTTATTGGCTGCTGCGGCGCAGGGAGATGCGTCGGCGAAGAGCCGTCTGATAGAACTTTATCTGCCGGTGGTGGCAGAGATTGCCAAAGAAATGCGCCGCGAGGGATATTATATCGGCGATCTGGTTCAGGAAGGAAATGTGAGCCTCCTTCTGGCATTGGATATGCTGACAAAAATGCAAGACGAGGCGGGGGAGACGGAGCTGGCAGATGTTTTGGGAGATGCCGCCAAATTTTCGGAAGAGGCAAATCGCTTTATCCGGGAAGAAATCCGTCAGGGCATTCTGGTTATGCTGGAAGAGCAGGAAGAAATGAAACGCCGTGACCACAAAATGGAACAGCAGGTCACTGACCTTGATGATGCGCTGCATCGGATGGCAGATGAAAAAGGGCGTGCGGTCACTCTGGATGAGTTGGCAGAGTATGTTCAGATGTCAACCGATGAGATTCTGGATATTATGAAACTGGCAGGAGAAGATTTATACGACAAGTTTAAAAACGAGAAGGAATAATTGAGAGAATAATGATAAGGGAAAGTGCTGTTACAATCGCAGATAAACTGTTACAGTTTGGCCGTGCAGCACTTTCTTGTGTGTAAGAAATCAGGTAAAGTTTAAGATAAATACAAAAAGTGAGGCAGTTATGATTTTCGATACGCATGCACATTATGATGATAAACAGTTTGATGAAGACCAGGAGGGGATCCTCGGCTCTATGGCGGCTGCCGGCATCGGCACGATTGTCAATGCCAGTGCGACGGTGGAGTCATGGGATAAGGTGCTGGAGCTGACAGAGAAATATCCGCAGGTTTATGGGATGATCGGCGTGCATCCGGATGAGGTGGGGGCACTTGACGAGGAGCAGTTTGTCCGTATGACACAGTTGGCTCAGAGAGACAAAATTGTGGCAATCGGGGAGATTGGTCTCGATTATTACTGGGATACATGCAGCCATGAGGAACAGAAAAAATGGTTTATCCGGCAACTGGAATTGGCGAGAAAACTGGAACTTCCGGTCAATATCCACAGTCGTGAGGCGGCAGCAGATACAATGGAAATCATGCGGGCGCACGGACAGGGAATGAAGGCAATCATCCACTGTTATTCTTATTCCAGAGAAATGGCGGAGGAATATGTGAAGATGGGGTACCTGATCGGCGTCGGCGGTGTGGTAACATTTAAGAATGGGAAACGATTAAAAGAGACGGTGGAGGCAATTGGACTGGAGAATATTGTGCTGGAGACAGACTGCCCATATCTGGCACCGGAGCCGTACAGGGGAAAACGGAATTCTTCGCTGAATCTGCCGTATGTGGCGCGTGCAATTGCAGAGATAAAAGGAGTCAGCACGGAAGAAGTGATTGAAATCACGGAGAGAAATGCGAAGGTATTCTACGGGATATAATAATCGGAGGCACTGCTAAGGACAGGGAATAACAGGAATAAAAAGGACAGAGGGAACAATGAGAGAGCCTACACTGGGAAATCCACAAAATACAATTGCTGTTTTGCAGAAATATCAGTTTCATTTTCAGAAGAAATTCGGACAGAATTTTCTGATAGATACGCATGTGTTGGACAAAATAATCCGTTCGGCGGAAATTACAAAGGATGATATGGTGCTGGAAATCGGACCGGGTATCGGAACGATGACGCAGTATCTGGCTTGTGCTGCGGGAAAGGTCGTGGCGGTGGAGATTGATAAAAATCTGATTCCGATTCTTGAGGACACACTTTCCGGTTACGAGAATGTGCAGATTATCAATGAGGATGTTCTGAAAGTGGATCTCACGGAGCTGTCAAAAAAAGAAAATGGAGGGCGTCCGATAAAGGTGGTGGCTAATCTGCCTTATTATATTACGACCCCGATTATCATGGGACTGTTTGAGAATCATGTCCCGCTGAAGAGCATCACCGTGATGGTGCAGAAGGAAGTGGCTGACCGTATGCAGGTGGGGCCGGGAACAAAGGATTATGGCGCGTTATCACTGGCAGTACAGTATTATGCACGGCCATATATTGTGGCGAATGTGCCGCCAAACTGTTTTATGCCTCGCCCGAAGGTGGGATCGGCGGTTATACGGCTGGAACGACACGAAACGCCGCCGGTGCAGGTGGAAGATGAAAAATTGATGTTTCGTATTATCCGGGCATCTTTCAACCAGAGAAGGAAGACGTTGGCGAACGGACTGAAGAATTCACCGGAACTGGATTTTTCAAGAGAAGAAATCGAGACGGCGATTGAATCGCTGGGAAAAGGAGCGAGTGTGCGAGGGGAGGCACTGACGCTGGAGGAATTTGCGGCGTTGAGTAACCTGCTGATTAAAAAGGAATAAACACGGCTGAAACAAATCGGCTGAAATAAGGAAAACATTTTGCTCAAGGAAACGCAAGGAAAACATTTTTTTAAAAGTGCTTGCAAAACGGAGTCAGGTGTGATAATATAGTCAATGGTCGCTGTGAAAACAGAGGCTAAAAACAAGATTTTAATGGCTCCGTGGTCAAGCGGTTAAGACATCGCCCTTTCACGGCGGTAACACGGGTTCGATTCCCGTCGGAGTCATTGGAACACTTCACTAAGTGTTCATAGCTGGGCGCAGTAGCCAAGTGGTAAGGCGTGGGTCTGCAACACCCTGATTCACCGGTTCAAATCCGGTCTGCGCCTCTATTAACAGAGAGCTGTTAAATGTTAATGCTACATAAGGGAGAACTTTGAAAACAGCACGGAAATACAACTTTATGGGCGGTATTAAAGGTAAAATACAGCGTAGAAGGCAGAAATGCTTTTTGCGCTGTATTTTTTTATCATATCGGAAACTTCGTTTCCTATATGACAAACTCTCCGGTGAATCGCACTGCGACGGAAAGGAGTCCCTTGGCTCATGGAATTATCGAAATCATCTACAGTATTTCCTTCTTTTTTCATTGAAAAACGAGCTTGATTTTAGTATACTTAAAACAGATAAGTTGTTTGTAATCAGGGGGTAGTGCGCTGCGGCATGATTACTTTATGGCAACATGAAAAGGAGAGATGAAAAATGGAATGGAAAAACTTTGATCAATTAGAATCATACAAGAAATTGGACAGTATTTCGCCGGTGGACCTAAAAACAGCGATGGCCGGAGAAAACGGCGCTAAGCGGGTGGAAGAGTACAGAGTGCCGATGGCAGGAGGAATGGTCTATAGTTTTGCGGCAAAAGCAGTGGACGATGAAGTCCTTGAGGCGCTGCAGGAAGTTGCAGATGAGGCTGCACTTACAGAGAAGTATGCAGAACTTTATAACGGTGCTGTGATCAATACGGGTGAAAAGAGACTGGTTCTTCATCAGTTGACCCGTGGGCAGCTTGGCGAAGATGTGGTTGCGGACGGAGTGAATAAAAGAGAATTTTATGTCAGCCAGCAAAAGCGGGCGGCAGAGTTTGCCAACAAGGTACATACCGGTGAAATCGTGAATGAGGCGGGCGAGAAATTTACGACAGCAGTACAGATAGGTATCGGCGGAAGCGATCTTGGTCCACGTGCATTGTATTTGAGCCTTGAAAACTGGGCGAAGGTAAACGGCACATTAAAAATGGATGCAAAGTTTATCAGCAATGTTGACCCGGATGATGCATCGGCAGTTCTGGCATCGGTTGATGTGGCACATACCATTTTCGTGTTGGTATCGAAATCAGGGACAACATTGGAGACTTTGACAAATGAGTCGTTTGTAAAGAATGCAATTGCCAGCGCAGGTCTGGATCCGTCAAAGCACATGGTTGCGGTCACAAGTGAAACTTCCCCGCTTGCGGGTAATCCGGATTATCTGGATTCATTCTATATGGATGATTATATCGGCGGAAGATATTCTTCCACATCAGCGGTAGGCGGTGTGATTCTTTCCCTCGCCTTTGGAGCAGATGTGTTTGCACGTATCCTGGAGGGCGCGGCAGGCGAAGATGAACTGGCAAAAAATACTGACATCAGGAAAAATCCGGCGATGCTGGATGCGTTGATTGGTGTATATGAGCGCAACTTCCTCGGATATGGGGCGACAGCAGTACTGCCATATTCGCAAGGGCTGAGCCGTTTTCCGGCACATTTGCAGCAGCTTGACATGGAGTCAAACGGCAAGAGTGTGAATCGTTTTGGCGAGCCGGTTTCTTACGTGACCGGACCGATTATTTTCGGTGAGCCGGGCACGAACGGACAGCATTCTTTCTACCAGCTGCTGCATCAGGGAACCGATATTATTCCGTTACAGTTTGTTGGATTTAAGAACAATCAGATGGGGAATGATGTTGTGATTCAGGGCAGTACAAGCCAGCAGAAACTCAGCGCGAATGTGGCGGCACAGATTATGGCGTTTGCCTGCGGAAAAGAGGATGAGAATCCGAACAAGTATTTTGCGGGCGGCAGACCGTCAAGTATCATTGTCGGGGAGCAGCTTACTCCGGAGGCACTGGGCGCATTGCTTGCACATTTTGAGAATAAGGTCATGTATCAGGGATTTGTATGGAATCTGAATAGTTTTGACCAGGAAGGTGTACAGTTAGGAAAAGTGCTGGCAAAGAAAGTGCTTGCAAAGGATACAGACGGGGCACTTACAGCGTATAGTGAATTGCTGGGAATTTTTTAAAGGATAAGGTGGCTGCTTTCTCATAAAAGTGACCCACTGAAGGCGGAGAATCTCGCTTGCGAGATTCTTTGTTTTTTATCTGTTAAGTCTTCGCGGATTGTGATAATATATTAGAGGAAGAAACGGCAAAGATGCAGAGATTTTTGATATTGCAGAAACATGATGTTGGTGTCAAAAGCCCCCAACTATGATACCTACGGATTGTTCCGTGCTTTGCACTCCCGCAATCCTGCCCGACATTCGCATATCGCGGGATTATCATCCCACTTTTATGCTCATATCGGGGCGGGTCCCAAGGACTTTCACCCACTTATGAGCAAGCTCATGTGGGATTAGCCCTTTTGACCCTGGTATCAAAACATAGAGGTAAATATCATGCAGTTACGATTTGAAATTCCGGACAGATTCTGGGGATTGTTCCGGTCGGTGAACCGGGAAGTATATATTGAGGCATTATTAGTCATTAATGAAGAATATCAATACAGCAATTATTTTCTGACACGGGAAACCTGTATCCAGATTTTAAGCGATCTTTATACTAAAAAGCGGATTCGATTGCAGCGTGAGGAAGATGAGACGGAGTTTGACATGCTGGAAACACCATCTCTGCGCATTCTCCGATGGCTTTTGAAGGCAGGGTGGCTGAAAAAAATCGAAGACTATCATACATTGGCGACGCATATTGTGATTCCTGATTATGCGGCGATTTTTATAGAAGCATTTGAAAGGCTGAACTCGGAGGAGGATGAGACGGAAATATATATTCAGAATGTGTATGCCACATTGTTTTCCTTTCGAAATGACAGCCGCGCAAATATCAGTATGCTGCGGACGGCACTGGTTAATACGCGGCGGCTCAACAAGGCGCTGCAGGATATGCTGCACAATATGGACAAGTTTTTTGGACGGCTTTTGGAGCAGAAATCATACGGGGAACTGCTCAAAGAGCATTTGGAAGGCTATGTGGAAGAGATTGTCCAGAAGAAGTATCATATACTGAAAACCTCCGATAATTTCTACATTTACAAGACGGATATCAAAAAGTGCCTGCGGGAGATGCGTGATGATGAGGAATGGCTGGAGCAGATTCGTGAGCGGGCAAAAATGATGGGGGACAATCGGGAAGATGTCGTGGAGTTGATTGAATTGATCGAACGGGGGTTTGATGATATTGAGCATCGCATTTCCAATATGGACAAAGAGCATACGAAATATGTGCGGGCTACCGTGACGAGGCTTAATTATCTGCTCAGCGGGGAGACGGATACCAAAGGACTGGTGATACAACTACTGAATCAATTATCAGAGGCAAATGTGCGGGAGAGTGCAGACAGTCATTATTCTTATGAAGAAATGCTGCGGCTGACCGGAGCGAAAATGAATCTGTCGCTGCTGGAGATGATTTCGGAGCAGTCCTTATATAAGCGGCGCAAAGGGCGCAAAGATTTTATCAGTCAGATGGCGTTGGAAGAAGAAACGGAGGATTTGAAACGCGAGGATGTGCTCAAACTGAATCGTATCCAGACGCGCTACAGCAAAAAACAGATTGAAGAGTTTGTGGAATCCCATATGCAGGGAGATATCATGGATGCATCCAGGCTCAATGTGACAGACGAAGAAACATTTGAAAAACTGATTCTGGCATACGACTACTGCACGAGGCGAAGCAGTAAATATATGGCGGTGGAGGAAGAGGCGGAGATGATTGAAAACGGGCAGTATCGGTATCCGGCCCTGCGGTTTGTAAGACGATTTAAGGAGAACAACAATGATAGAGTATTTTGAGCAGTTGACACAGGAGGAACAGGAGAGCCTGACGGAAATCATTCAGACTTTGTACCGCCAGACATTTATTCTGGAGCGGAAATTTGACAGGCGCAGCGGGCGGATGGTCTACACGAAGGAACACCGTGCGTGCAGCCGGCATTTTGAATTCCTCAAAGCATATTTTGAGGTGGCGGGCATTTCTTTGAAAGAAAGTGTCCATATGGGGCTTATATACATACAGGGTGAGGGCTTGTGGGGAGAGAAACTGCCCAGACTAGCGACAATTTATTTGTTGCTTTTAAAACTTATTTATGACGAACAGATGCAAGTTGTCTCGACAAGCAGCCATATAGTGACCACAATGGGAGCAATCAACGGGAAAGCCGGAGAATTCCGGGTGCTTAACGGGCTGCCTTCCATCACGGAAATGCGGCGCACGATTGCTCTGTTGAAACGGTATCAGCTCGTGGAACCGCTGGACGTGCTGGAGGAGCTGAACGAGAATACCCGTATGGTGATTTATCCGAGTATACAGGCGGTGCTGTTGGGAGATGATATCCGCGAACTTTTGGGCACATTCGGCGGAACAGAGGAAGAAAACCAGCGGACATTGTATGGTAATGATGCAAAGCAGAGGCAGCCGCAGGAGACAGTCGTGGAAGATAAGGAGGACGAGGATGGAGACGAGACAACCGTTTAAGGCATTATCAAAAATCTGCCTGAACAACTGGCATTATATAGACCGTAAAATATTAACTCTGAACGAGGGCATCAATTTTTTTACAGGGCACTCAGGTAGTGGAAAATCGACGGTCATCGATGCACTGCAGATCGTCCTCTATGCCAACACGGATGGGCGTGGCTTCTTTAACAAAGCTGCGGCGGACGATTCCGACCGCTCGCTCATAGAATATTTGCGGGGCATGGTCAATATCAGTGAAAATAATGAGTCGCAGTATCTGCGTAATCATAACTTTTCCAGTACCATCGTGTTGGAGCTGGAGCAGACCAACACGCATGAAAAACAATGCGTGGGAGTCGTGTTTGACGTGGAGACGGCAACGAACGAAATCAGCCGTATGTTTTTCTGGCACATGGGTGGCCTGCTGGA
Source organism: uncultured Lachnospiraceae bacterium (assembly GCA_945827765.1). Classification (GTDB taxonomy): domain Bacteria; phylum Bacillota; class Clostridia; order Lachnospirales; family Lachnospiraceae; genus Schaedlerella. The sequence goes on from CALZPS010000018.1 coordinate 12,245, forward strand.
AAATCATTATCGTTTTGACAAAAGGTGTATGACAACGGTTGAGATAAAAGAATATCTGCAGAGAACATTTTCGGAAGAACAATACTACTGCGGAACGAGCAATGAACGTTTCCGCCGCCAGCTTTATGATGTATATCTGGGCGGGCTGGATATGGAGAAGTTCCCGCGGCTGTTCAAACGGGCGATTCCGTTTAAAATGAATATCAAGCTGGAAGATTTTGTGAAAGAGTATATCTGCATGGAGCAGGATATCCATATTGAAGATTTGCAGGAAAGCGTTATGCAGTATGGGAGAATGCGCAGCAAGTTGGAGGAGACACAGCGGGAAATCGAGCGGCTGACGGAGATTCGTGAGGTATATCAGGCTTACACAACTGCAAATCAGGAGATGCAAAATTGTACTTATCAGATTGAACGTCTGAATATGCTGCAGCTGAATCAGAAAATGCAGGAAAATCGGGACAAAATCGAAGGGCGAACGGAGGAAATTGCGCGGCAGGAGACTTTTCAGACGAGGATTGAAAAAGAGCAGCGGGAATTGAAAAAGGAATACGAGGATGTGCTCGTGCGCATTGCGGGCAGTGGATATTCGGCGTTAGAGCAGGAAATGATCAGCCTAAATGAGACACTTGAGCGTCTGGCAGGCAGTAAAGCCCGTTGGGATGCTGTCTCGCAGCGGCTGAAAGAGTGGAAGACAAAGGACATCACGCCGAATCAGACCATTTGGGATATTGAAAAGTTTGCCGGCGGAAATATTTCCGCGGGGGAACTCAAACGCTGTCTCTATACACATCTCCGAGCCCACGAGACCGTACTAGATCTCGTATGCC